>CALEZJ010000058.1 GCA_937927885.1 uncultured Paracoccaceae bacterium
ATTCGACCTGATCCATGCGCAGGACCCAGGGTGCTGCGCCGGGTGCGGGGGCGCGCAACAGATGGTGCAGCGCCTCGCCCGAGGTGTCGATCAGGACCCGCGCCCCCGCCAGCCGCCGCACCAGCGCCTGCGGGAAACCGGCGGCCAGCCCAGGCGGCTGGCTGCCCGACAGCACCACCACCGCCCCGGGGCCGATCGCGCGGGTCTCGGCCTCGATCCGGACCAGCAGCGCTTCCGTGCGTGCCGGGTCCCACAGGGGGCCCGGAACCTGCAACCGGTACATCTCGCCGGTCAACCGGTCGGTGACGGCGAGGTTCTGCCGCGTCTCGCCGGGAATGGCGACCTGCGCCAGATCGACGCCCTCGCCCGCCAGAAGCGCCGCGATCCGGGCCCCGGCCAACCCGCCCAGCACCGCCAGCGCCCGTGGTGCTCCGCCGAGCGCCCGCGCGGCGCGCGCGACATTGATCCCGCCGCCACCCGGTTCGGCCACAGGCTGGTCAAGACGCAGTTTCGGCCCCGGCACCACACGATCCACGGCGCTGGAGAGGTCCAGCGCCGGGTTCAGGGTGATGGTCAGCAGATCGGGCATGCGGGCCCTCGTAAGGTGGGGTTCAACCCCACCTTACCCGACATGGATCAGCGTCGAAAAGAGCCTGGGATCGAGCGAGGCCGAGGCAAAGGTCGCCCCCTCGGTCAGCACGCTGACCGCATCATGGCTGTGCAGGCTTTCCTGATGGCTGGCCACCACCCGGAAATCCCCGATCCGCGCATCCGCCCGCAAGACCTCGCAAAAGAGCCGCGCCGCATCTTCGACAAAGATCGGATTGGCGGCGTTGAGTTCGGCGAAAGCCTGTTCATCCTCGCGCTTGACCATGACCTGCGTCTCGGTCGGCACCGCGCGGCGGCACATCTCGATCAGGTCCTCGAACCACAGCACCGCGCCCGGCAGCACTTCGACCGAGATCCGCGCGACCGAGCGCTGCGAATGCGGCGTCGCCAACTGGCCGCGACCGGCGCGCGCATGTTCGCTGAGTTCGAGCGAACACGGGCAGGTCGAGGAATAGACATAGTCCAGATGCAGGAACCGCTGCCGCAGCCCGCCCTGATCGACCAGTTCCAGCGCAAGATCGTAGTATTGCCACCCTGACAGACCCGAGCGCAGGCTTTGCACCTGCATCGGAAACTGCACCCGCATCTGGATGCGCGCGTCAAAGCTGCCCAGATCGGCCTTGTAATCCTCCAGCGCCGCCTCGATCACGCCAAAGCTGAACCGCGCCTCGGCATGCTGGTAAAAGCTGCGCATGATGCGGGACATGTTGATGCCCTTCTTGTCGGCCTCCAGACTGACCGTTCCGGTGACCGAGGCCTGCAAGGTCACGTCGCCGCGCCCCTGCGCATCCGACGCGCGGGTGCGAAACCGCACCGGCAGGCGGAAATTGGAAATCCCCACATGCTGGATGACCGCCCGTGCGCCCCGGATCAGGCTGGAGGGGCCATTCTGCAAATCCGGCATCGTGCGCTTGTAGGCGGTGTCGGGCACGAAATCGGCCGGATAGTCGCGCGCCAGCGCCGGATAGGCCGGGTCGGGCAGCCCCGGGATCAGCCGCATCAGCCGGGGATCGAGCGATTCGATCTGGGCATCCGTCGCCCGCGCGGCATAGGCGCGCAGCACGGCCAGTGCCGCTTCGGCCTCGGCCAGGGCGGGGTCGCGCCCCGTGATCGGCTGATGGATGTTCATGGCGTTTTCCTTTCGGTTCCGACGGGCGAGAGGCCCCTCGTCAATGTCAGCAGGAATACGGGCAGGCTGGCGGCCCGGATCACTTGGCGGCGTCTTTTCGACGCCTGTCGGATACCTAGGCATTTCGCGGACCAAAGGAAAGGGGACGCCCGGTCAGAGCGCCTCCAGTGCCCCCAGAATATCGGCCAGCAGGTCCTCGGGATCCTCCAGCCCCACCGAAAGCCGGATCAGCCCCGGCGTGATGCCCAGGCTGGTCTTCTGTTCGGCAGGCAGGCGCTGGTGGGTGGTGGTCGCGGGATGCGTGGCGATGGAGCGCGCATCGCCCAGGTTGTTCGAGATCAGCACGACACCCAGCGCGTTCATGAACCGGAAGGCCGCCTCCTTGCCGCCCTTCAGGTCGAAACTCAGCACCGTGCCCGGCCCCGCCATGACCCGGCGCGCCAGATCGTGCTGCGGGTGGCTGGCCAGCCCCGGGAACAGCACGCGCGAAAGCGCCGCGTGCCCTTCCAGCGCCTCGGCCAGACGTTGCGCGCTGGCCGCCTGCGCCCGCACCCGCAAATCGAGCGTTGTCAGGCCATTCAGCAGCACCCAGGCGTTGAACGGGCTCATCGCGCCGCCGGTATGCTTCATGTAGGTCTCGATGGGGCCGCGCACCATCTCGCGCGTGCCGCAGATCACCCCGCCCAGACAGCGCCCCTGCCCGTCGATATGCTTGGTCGCGGAATAGACCACCAGATCGGCCCCCTGCGCGACCGCGTTCGAAAAGACAGGGGTTGCGAACACGTTGTCCACCACCACCAGCGCGCCCGCCGCATGGGCCAGGGTGCAGACGGCGGGCAGGTCGATCACCTCCAGCGTGGGATTCGACACCGATTCCAGGAACACCAGCCGTGCGGGCCTTGCCAGCGCCGCGCGCCACTGCGCCAGATCGGTGCCATCGACAAACTCGACGATGACGCCATAGCGCGCCATCACCTCTTCGAGGACATAGAGGCACGAGCCGAACAGCGCGCGCGATGCCACCACCCGGTCGCCTGCCCGGCACAGCGCCATCAGCGCGCCCGACACCGCCGCCATCCCGCTGGCCGTGGCAAAGGCGGCCTCGGTCCCTTCGAGCGCCGCGATGCGATCCTCGAAGGCCGCAACCGTCGGGTTGCCGTAGCGGGCATAGATGAATTCGTCCGGGCCCGCCTTGACGAAGCGGGCCTCGGCGGCCTCGGCGCTGGGATAGGCAAAGCCCTGTGTCAGGTAGACCGCCTCGGCCATCTCGCCGTACTGGCTGCGCCGCACACCGCCATGCACCGCAATGGTGCGATCCGCCCAACCGGTCGCCTTGGCCATCTTGCCCCCTCGGCGGCCCCGCCGCCTGTCACTGTCACCGGCAGAAAGGGGGCCCCGCCCGGTGGCGATGCCCGACCTCTTTAGCGGTTTCTTTAACGTGGGCCGCAAGCCGGCACAAAGCCCCACGATGCGCCGGGGATAATCCATCGCGCCGCGCCGCGTCAATGCTGCTGGCGCAAGGTCGGGGCTGCTGGCGCAAAGTCGGGGCCGCTGGCGCGAGGTCGGGGCCGCTGGCGCGAGGTCGGGGCCGCTGGCGCAAGGTCGGGGCTGCTGGCGCAAAGTCGGGGCTGCTGGCGCGAGGTCGGGGCCGCTGGCGCAGGGTCGGGGCCCCTTGCACCGGGTCCGGCCCCGACAAGGCCCCCGAATCGTCCTCTCGCTGCCCATGAATCGCCCCGTTTGCCCGGCACAACCGCAAGGCAACGCAGATCAGGCCGGGAATCGCCCACCATGAGCACGACCCCCCACCAAAGGTTGCGTGACGAGTATCGAGGTGTTGTCCTCAGAACCTTTGCCCTCGCCGTGTCGGTCTTTGGCGCGGCGGTGTTCGGCCTCGGCCGTTTTGTCGAGGCGGCGCGGGCCCAGACCGTGCTGCAGACGGCCATCACGCTGACCTTGCCGACACCCGAGCCACGCCTCAGCGCCACCGCCCGGGCCGAGGTGGAAACGGCACTGCGCGCCATGTCGAACGGCGACCTCGCGCTGACCTATGCGCGCATCCACACGACGTTTCGCGACTATGTCGGCCGCGACGACCTGTCGGTTGCCCGGGCCCTGGTCGATTACGCCGCGCTGGCGGAAACCGAACTGACCCGCCGCGGCCTGAACCGCCCGGCCAATACCGAAAGCGCGGGCGCCATGCTGGTCACTTACGAGCTGGTGCTCTGAGCCATCACACCTTTGCGACCCGATGAAACACCGCTGAACCGCGCGGTGCGGCGGCGCGACAGATCCCCGAGACGCTCTGGTAACGGGGCGGAAACCCGAACACGGCAAGACTGAAGGACCAAGCCCCGCCCTGACCCGATAGGCCCCGCGATGACCCTGTTGTCCCTCACCGCAACCCCCACCGGCCTTGTCGAGGCCGCCTCGCTTGCGCCGCCGGACCAGGCCCTCGCCGCCGCCCTGAACGCCCTGCCGCCCGGCAGCCCGGTCGTCATCCTGGTTCATGGCAAGGGATACGCCCCCGCCGACCCGTCCTGCGATCCGCACCGGCTGATCCTGGCCGCGCGCCCCGGCCATGGCACCAGCCGCAATGTCTCGTGGCCGCGCAGGCTGGGCTTTGCCCTGCCCGGACCGCGCCGGGCGCTGGGTCTGGGCATCGGTTTTGGCTGGACCGCCACCGGGCGCATCTGGCAGGCCACCGCCGCCGCCGATTCCGCCGCCCTGATGCTCGCGCGGCTTGTGCAGATGATCCGCCGCGCCGACCCCGCGCGCCGGGTCGACCTGATCGGCCATTCGCTGGGCGCGCGGGTGATCCTGGGCGCGACGCCGCTGCTGGCCGAAGGCGCGCTGGGCCGCGCGATCCTGCTGAACGGCGCGGATTTCACCGACCACGCCGTCGCCGCCCTTGCCAGCCCGGCCGGGCGCGCGGGGGAATTCCTCAACATCACCACGCGCGAGAACGACCTTTACGACTTTCTTTTCGAACGCGCCCTCGCCCCCTTCGGCGGCGTCTCGGCGCTGGGCCGTGGTCTGCGCTGGCGCGTGGGTGGCGTCTCGAACTGGCTCGATCTGCAGATCGACCACCCGGCGACCATCGCCGCACTGAAATCCCTGGGCCTGCCGCTGGCCGCGCCCCGCGCGCGCATCTGCCACTGGTCGGTCTACCTGCGACCGGGCACCTTCCGCCTTTACCGCGCGCTGATCCATGACCGCGCGCGGCTGACCCTGCCGGTGCTGCGCGCGGCGCTGGACCATGCGCCCCAGCCGCGCTGGCAGCGGCTTTGGGCCCCGCAACCGGCCTGAGCCGCGCCGTGCCGCGTTATTTCTCGCCGGTCCAGTGCTGTTCGACGAGTTTGTAATTGCTCATCATGAACAGGAACATCACGCCCATCTGCCCGAACGTGTCCCAGAACACATAGACATCGGTCGAGAAATTGCGCCAGACCACCTCGTTCATCGCGGCGAAGGCCAGAAAGAACCAGGCCATGCGGCGGGTCAGGATCATCCAGCCCTCGGAACTGATCGGCAGCGCCTGATCCAGCACATAGGCCAGCCAGGATTGCCCGCGCCACGATCCGATGAACAGCAGGATACCGAAAAGCCCGAAGATGAAGGTGCTCTTCATCTTGAACACACGCTCATCGTTGAAAAGCAGCGTCGCCGCCCCCAGCACGATAACCACACCCAGGGTCACCATCTGCATCCGGCTCATCCGCCCGGTGAGATGCCGCAAGACCAGCGCCGAGACGATCTGCAACGGGACGAAGGCCACCACCGCGACGACAAAGGCCGCGTATTCCGTCCCGCCGACCGTTACCGTCTGGTCGCGCAACCACAGATAGATCGCCAGAAAGACCAGAAGCGGGCCGAATTCCAGGCCTTGCTTGGCCAGTGGCGAGAGCGGTTTGGGATCGGTCATGGGGCCTCCGGACTTTCGCGCCATGTGACCCGGATTGCCCCGCCAGCGCAAGCCACCCGGCACAAAAGCTGCGTGAGGCGATCAGCGTGGCGTGAAATGCGCCAGCACCCGGGCCGCAGACATGCGACCGGGGCGCGGCGGCCCATGGAACCCGGCCGCCTCGAAGGCGACCGCGCGCGCATGGCGCCAGACCTCGCGCGGATCGAGGGCGACCACGCGTTCGCCCTCGTCGCCCACGCTGCCGCTGGCCTCGACGATCCGCCCGCCGACCACGCGCAACTCGCACCAATGCTCGCGGTTGGCCCGGACCGACAGGCCGCGCCGCGCGTGCACGAGCGCCAGCAACGCCGCGATCTGCGCCTCGGTCGGGTCGAGGGCGTCGGCCTCGTCTTCGTTCATCGCATCCGCGCGAGCAGGTTGTCCTTCAGGACGAACTGATGCACCAGCGCCGCCGCCGCGTGCCCGCCCACCAGCACCAGAAGCAACACGACCAGCACCCCGTGCGCCGCCCCCGCCGCGGCGATCCCGCCGCCAAAGGCCAGCATCCCGCTGACCGGCAGGGCCACCAGCAGCACATAGAGCAGGCCATGCACGATCGACGAGGCAAGGGTGACCAGCGCGCTCTGCCCGGCGACCGGTGCGGGCACGCCTTGCGCAAAGCGCAGCACCAGCCGCGTCAGGGTCAGGGCCAGAATGGTGATGCCCAGGATCTGGTGCGTCCGCGCACCCGTCGTCACCTCGGCCGCGCCGGTGCGCATCATCGCCTCCCAGACCGCACCCATCGCGTCGTTGGTGGCGAAACTGCCAACCAGCACCAGCAGCGTCAGCCAGTGGATACCGCGCTGCGCCGCCGAATATTTCTGAACCGATACCGTCATCATGCCCCTCATTATGGTCCGCCCGGAGTTCAACGCGTCCGGCGGCGGTTTCGGGATCCGGATCCGCGCCGGCTCCGTGACCGCGCGAAGCGTGGTGGTCCGGCCGCAGGAGGGGCACACCGCCTCCTGCCCGGCCATCTCCTCCGGAAACTCGAGGTGCTGCGCGCAGTGCTGGCAAAAGCTCTTGGACATGGGAGTTGCGGGTTGGAGCGCGTCGGAACCGTGGAAGGGCCCCTGCCACGGTTCGGACAGGCCCTTAGACAAGGATGGCGGCCGGTCCTCACTCGCGCCGGCGAGGTCCATCGGCCGGGCGGCGTACCGGGCGGTCAGAACAAGGCGATGGCGTCACATCTGCACCGTGTCTGGGTCTTCAGAACCGATGCGATCCTTGCATGGGTTTCATCTGCATCGTCACCGCCCTCAGCCAGGAGCCTCTGGTCACATCGCACGAAACATGTCTCTGCTGGCCGATTCCCCGCCGTGAACGGGCAGTCCCGCCAGGCGGTTGAGGAGCCTCCGGCGATCAGAGTCGGAGCGGAAACGCGGACACCGCCCCTCCGCGGGGCCGGTCGAGTTTCCGGCAGGAAGCGACTCCCTCAACACCCAGGGCCGGGACCCCCGGATCACCATCCTCGGGCCGCGGATTCAGCCTGCTCAGGCAGCCCCGGCGGAATCGGCAGCCCGGCGACGGGCACGTCCCAGATTCCGGAGGTTCCATCCAGACTGGCGGTGATCGCTTGACGGCCGTCGGGACCGAACCTCGCGGAGATCACCCACGCGTCGTGGCGGAGGGGATCGCCGAGCTTGAGACCCGTCGCGGCGTCCCAGACCTGCGC
>CALEZJ010000059.1 GCA_937927885.1 uncultured Paracoccaceae bacterium
GGATCATTGGCCAGATAGATGGCGGACGTGAAATAGGGGCCACCGTCGCGCGCGGGGTAGGAGATGGGGGGCAAATCCGAAAGGGCACCGGCCACGAAATCGTCCACACCCTCGAATGGCACCAGACATTCGGCGGTGCTGGCGGAGGCGGCTTCTGCGGTCAGGGTATTCCAACGCTGGCAAAACGTCTGCTCGCCTGCGCCGATGATGTCGCACAGCCGCCGGTGCGACCCGTAAAGATTTGAAATCACTGGAAAGGTGCTGTCGCCCACCCGGTTGAACAGCACTGCCTTGTCACCTGCCTTTTGCACCTGACGGGTGATCGCGGCCAGTTGAAAGGTCGGATCGACCGGCTTCGAGACGGTTTCGAGATCGCCGGTCCGGCGCAGGTGGTCGAGCAGGGTTTTCATTGGGGCTCTCGGTCGATGCGGAAGGCTGGAGGGGCCGGGCGGGTCACGTCGGGGACCGGGATCGCGTCGATCATCCGTCGGGTGAAATCGTGCTGCGGATTCTGCCAGACCTGCCGCGCCGGGCCGGTCTCGACGATCTCGCCCTTGAACATCATCGCCACCCGGTCAGCAAAGGTCTCCACCAACAGCAGATCGTGCGAGATGAACAGATAGCTCAGGTTTAGGTCTTTCTTAAGCGTTTGCAGCAGGTTGATGATTTGTGCCTGAACCGACACATCCAGCGCCGAAACCGGTTCATCGCAGATAAGCAGATCCGGCCGCAGGATGAGCGCCCGGGCAATCCCGATGCGCTGACGCTGGCCGCCAGAGAATTCATGCGGGAACCGCTTGCCCCATTCGGTGGGCAGTCCGACAAGTTCCATCATCTCGTGCACCCGCCGCAGGCGTTCGCGTCGGTCCCCCACACCGTGCACATCGAGCGGTTCGCGCAGCAGCACCTCGACCCGTTTGCGGGGGTTGAGCGACGAGAACGGGTCCTGAAAGACGCATTGGATGTGCGGGCGAAAGCGGCGCATCTGAAACCGGCTCAGCCCGGCGAGGTCGACGCCATTGAACAGGATCTGACCGCCCGCGATGGATTGCAGCCCCAGCACCGAACGCGCCAGAGTGGTCTTGCCGCAGCCGGATTCGCCGACAAGGGCAAGGGTTTCGCCACACTCGACGCTGAGTGAGACGCCGCGCACCGGATGGATCAGGCCATGACCCAGGCGAAAGGTTACATGCAGGTCGCGGATGTCCAGAAGCGCGGTCATGCCAGGACCCCTTGCGCGGGGTGAAAACAGGCAACGGCATGCTCCCCCGCGCCTGTCATCGTCGGCACCGCGGCGCGGCAGGCGGCCGAGGCCGAGACACAGCGCGGCGCAAAGCGGCAGCCCGGCATCGGATCGGTGATCGAGGGCACAGTGCCCGCGATCTCATAAAGCAGCCGACCATCACTGCCCGGGTTCCGGTCGGGGTTTGGCGAAGCCTGCAGCAGCCCCACCGTATAGGGGTGACGGGGCGTCAGGAACAGATCGCGCGTCGGGGCTTCTTCGACCTTGTGCCCGGCATACATGACGGCGATACGGTCGGCAGTATGCGCGACCAGCCCCAGATTGTGGGTTATCAGCACGACCGCCACCCCGGTCTCGCGTTGGAGCGCCTTGATCAGCCGGATGATCTGTGCCTGAACCGTCACGTCGAGCGCCGTTGTCGGCTCGTCGGCGATCAGCACATCGGGGTTGCAGGCCAGTGCCATGGCGATCACCACCCGCTGCAACTGACCACCCGACAGCTTGCCCGGATAGGACCAGGCCAGTCTTTCCGGATAGGGCAGATCAACCCGACGAAGCAGGTCGATGACCCGCTCCCAGGCCTCGGCGCGAGGCAGTCGCAAGTGCTCGTCGATAACCTCGAGCACCTGCTTGCCCACCGGATACAGCGGGTCAAGCGCGGCCATCGGCTCCTGAAACACCATGCCAATGCGGCGGGCGCGGATCTTGCGCATCGCGCGGTTGTCGTCGATTGCCAGATCCTGCCCGCGAAACACAACCCGCCCCGAGGTCTTTTCCACCCCCTCGGGCAACAGTCCCATGACCGCCAGCGAGGTCATCGACTTGCCACAGCCGGATTCGCCCACGATGCCCAGTGTCTCGCCCGCGTTCACATGGAACGAGATCCCGCGCAGGATCTGAGCCTGCGGGCGGCCGCGCACGCAGATATGCAGGTCCTCGACCCGAAGGATCGGCGCGGCGCTCATCAGCGCGTTCCCCTTTGGCTGCGCATGCGCGGATTGAGCAGGTCGTTCAGCCCATCCCCTACCAGATTAAGCGCAAGTGCGGTCAGCAACAGCGCAAAGCCGGGAATCGCCATGATGTACCAGGCATCGCGCATCGTGTTTCGCCCCAGCCCGATCATCGTGCCCCAGGTCAGCACGTTCGGATCGCCAAAGCCCAGAAAGGACAATGCGCTTTCCATCAGGATGGCGGTGGCGATCATGATGGTGGACATCACCACCACCCCGGACATGGCATTCGGCAAGATCTGCAGAAAGATGATCTGCGGGTCGCGCATGCCCAGCACGATACAGCCCTGAACATAGGCTTTCTGGCGCTGCACCATGAATTCGCCGCGCACCAGCCGCGCGACGGGTGGCCAACTGACCACCGCCAACGAAACGATGATGTTGTTGATCGACGGCCCAAGTACGGCAATCACCACGATGGCCAGCATGAACTGCGGGATGGTCTGGAACAACTCGGTCGTGCGCATCAGGATGTTGTCAACGAGGCCGCCATAATACCCGGCCAGCGCGCCCACCAGGATGCCGAACACCAGCGCAACCGACACCGACACGAAACCGACCATCAACGAGATGCGGGCGCCGTGAAAGATCCCGGCCAGGATATCACGACCGATTGCATCAGTTCCCAACGGCAGGCCGGGCCGTGCACCCGGCCATTGCAGGGGCGGGCCGACCATCGCAGTGGGGCTGCGCGGAAAGACCAGCGGCGCGCTCAACGCCATCAGGATCACCCCGGCCAGCAGCACCAGTCCCAAGGCAACCGTCCAGTTGCCGAACACCCAGCGGAGGGCAAGACCCACGGACCGCATCACTTCAGCTCCACCGTCGGGTTGATGATGACATAGACGATATCCACGACGATGTTGGTCAACACGACAAAGACAGAACTGAGCACCAGGATGCTGAGCAGCAGGTTCAGGTCGCGCGCGAACATCGCATCAAACATCAGCCGACCGACCCCGGGCCAGGAAAACACGGTCTCGGTCAGTACCGCGCCCCCCAGGAAGCCACCGATGTTGGTGCCCACCACCGTCACCAGGGGCAGCACCGCGTTACGCAGCGCGTGACGATAGGCGATACGGGTCTCCGAGATCCCCTTGGCCCGCGCCACCCGGATGAAATCCAGGGACAACGTCTCCAGCATCCCCGCCCGCACCAGACGAACATAAATCGCCAGATAGAACCCCGCCTGCGCTGTGGCGGGCAGGATCAGGTGATGCGCGATGTCCACCACGCGGTCCCAGCCGGTGTTGAAGGCAAGCACGTTCTCCATCCCCGAGGTAGGGGTCCATCCCAGCCACACCGAGAACACCAGAATCATCATCAATCCGATCCAGAACGGTGGCGTGGCATAGAGAAGCAGCGCAAAGATCGAGATCAGGCGGTCCGGCATGCGATTGGCAAAGCGCGCTGCGGTCACGCCGAGGACGATACCGAACACCAGCGCCACACCGACACTGGTCACCATCAGCAACAAGGTGGCTGGCAGGCGGGCAAAGATCAGCACGGCCACCGACTCATTGAGCCGATAGGAAAACCCCAGATCAAGCGTGAGAAGCCGCATCAGGAAAGCCAGGAACTGCCGCCAAATGGGTTGGTCCAAGC
>CALEZJ010000060.1 GCA_937927885.1 uncultured Paracoccaceae bacterium
GGGTTGGGCCCGGACGACGCCGCACTGCGGCATGGCCCGGTATCTGCAAACGCCCCCGCCGGGTCGGCGAGGGCGAGGGGGTATCGGCCCGGGTCCGGCCCGGATCAGGCCTTGATCGCCGCCATCACGGCGGCACCGAGGCCCGCGGGGCTGTCGGCGACGATGATCCCGGCGGATTTCATCGCCTCGATCTTCGATTCCGCGTCCCCCTTGCCTCCCGAAACGATGGCGCCGGCATGGCCCATGCGGCGGCCCTTCGGCGCGGTGCGCCCGGCGATGAAGCCGGCCGTGGGCTTCCAGCGGCCCTTCTTGCGTTCGGACGCCAGGAACTCCGCCGCCTCTTCCTCGGCCGAGCCGCCGATCTCGCCGATCATGATGATCGAGGTGGTTTCAGGATCGGCCAGGAACATTTCCAGCACGTCGATATGCTCGGTCCCCTTGATCGGGTCGCCACCGATACCGACAGCGGTCGACTGGCCCAGACCCAGGTCCGAGGTCTGCTTGACCGCCTCATAGGTCAGCGTGCCCGAGCGAGACACTACGCCAACGCTGCCGCGCTGGTGGATGTGGCCCGGCATGATGCCGATCTTGCAGGCGTTGGGGGTGATGACGCCCGGGCAGTTCGGCCCGATCAGCCGCGACTTCGAGTTCAGCAGCGCGCGCTTGACCTTCATCATGTCGAGCACCGGGATACCCTCGGTGATGCAGACGATCAGCTCCATTTCGGCGTCGATGGCTTCCAGGATCGAATCGGCGGCAAAGGGCGGCGGGACGTAGATCACCGATGCATTGGCCTCGGTCATCGCCTTGGCCTCGTGCACGGAATTGAAGATCGGCAGGTTCAGGTGGCTACCGCCACCTTTGCCGGGCGTCACGCCGCCGACCATCTTGGTGCCATAGGCGATGGCCTGTTCCGAGTGGAAGGTGCCCTGCGAGCCGGTAAAGCCCTGGCAGATCACGCGGGTGTTTTCATTGACGAGAATGGCCATTCCGATTACCCCTTCACCGCTTTTACGATCTTCTGCGCGGCGTCCGACAGGTTGTCGGCAGCGATGACGTTCAGGCCGCTTTCGTTGATGATCTTCTTGCCCAGCTCCACGTTGGTGCCTTCAAGGCGCACCACCAGCGGAACCTTCAGGCCCACTTCCTTGACCGCCGCAATCGTGCCCTCGGCGATGATGTCGCAGCGCATGATGCCGCCAAAGATGTTGACCAGGATGCCTTTGACATTCGGGTCCGAGGTGATGATCTTGAACGCCTCGGTGACCTTTTCCTTGCTGGCGCCGCCGCCCACATCGAGGAAGTTCGCCGGTTCCGCGCCATAAAGCTTGATGATGTCCATGGTGGCCATCGCAAGGCCCGCGCCGTTCACCATGCAGCCGATCTCGCCATCCAGCGCGATATAGTTCAGGTCGAACTTCGAGGCCGCCAGTTCCTTTGGGTCTTCCTCGGTCTCGTCGCGCAGCGCCATCACGTCGGGCTGGCGATAGAGGGCGTTGTTGTCAAAGCCGACCTTGGCATCGAGGCATTTCAGGTTGCCGTCGGTCATCACGATCAGCGGGTTGATTTCCAGCATCTCCATGTCTTTCTCGACGAAAGCGCGATAGAGATTTTTCACCAGAGCCACGCATTGCTTGACCTGGTTGCCGGTCAGACCCAGCGCAAAGGCGACGCGGCGGCCGTGGAAATCGCTGAGGCCGCTGGCCGGATCGACGCTGAACGACAGGATCTTTTCCGGCGTATGGGCGGCGACTTCCTCGATGTCCATGCCGCCTTCGGTCGAGACGACAAAGGAAATGCGCGAGGTGCCCCGGTCGACCAGCAGCGCGAGATAGAGTTCGCGCGCGATGTCGCTGCCGTCCTCGATATAGATGCGGTTGACCTGCTTGCCCGCGGGGCCGGTCTGGTGCGTGACCAGCGTGCGGCCCAGCATCTGCTTGGTCATCGCCTCGGCCTCTTCGACCGAACGGGCCAGACGAACGCCGCCCTTTTCGCCGGCCTCGGGCTCCTTGAACTTGCCCTTGCCACGCCCGCCGGCGTGAATCTGCGCCTTGACGACCCAGAGCGGGCCATCCAGTTCGCCCGCGGCGGTCTTGGCGTCTTCGGCGCGAAGGACGACCCGGCCGTCCGACACCGGGACGCCATAGCTGCGAAGCAAAGCCTTCGCCTGGTATTCATGGATGTTCACGGACCTGTCCCCGTCTGCTGCGAATTTGGCGTCTCATCGCACAGAACAGACGTCGCACAAATGAATAAATCGTGCAAAACTTCGGCGGATGAGGTTTTTTTCCGGTTTGTGATCACGGCTGGAAAAAGTGTGATCACAAGTCGCGCGGACATCGGGTCCACCCCGGACGCAAGGGCCGGATGACGGCGCTAACGGGAATCGGAAACGGCGGCCAGCCCGGCCAGAACCGCCAGATCCTCACGCCGGGACTGACCCAGATCACCGGATTCGGCTCGATCTATTATGCCTTTGGCATGTTGGTGGCACCGACGGGCGACACGCTCGGGCTCAGCCAGCCGCAGGCCTATGTCGCGCTTTCCGCAGGACTTCTGGCCAGTCCGCTGGTGGCGCCCCTGACAGGGCTGCCGGTCGATGGCCACGGCGCGCGGGCGGTGATGGCTCTGGCGGCAGTGCCGCTGATCCCGTGGTGGGCTACAGCGTGAAGGGCTCGCGCTGATCCAGCGCAAAACGACGCAGCGCCTCGGGGTAGAGGCGATGCTCCTGCTCCAGCACCCGCGCGGCCAGCGTGTCGGCGCTGTCGCCCGCCAGCACCGGCACCCTCGCCTGCCCCAGGATCGGCCCGGCATCGAGATCGGCGATCACCTCGTGCACGGTGCAGCCGGCCTCGGTATCGCCCGCGTCCAACGCCCGCTGATGGGTGTGCAGCCCGGGGTATTTCGGCAACAGCGAGGGGTGTATATTCAGCATCCGCCCGGCAAAAAGCCGGGTGAATTCGGGGGTCAGGATGCGCATGAACCCGGCCAGACAGACAATGTCGGGGGCGGCATCCAGAAGCGGCCTGAGCAACGCCGCCTCGAACGCGGCGCGATCCCCCCGGAAGGGCCGGTGATCGACCGCCGCCGTGGGAATGCCCAGCGCCGCCGCCTTTTCCAGCCCCGCCGCCGCCGGATCATTGGCCAGCACCAGAACGGGCCGCGCCGGGAAATCGCCCGTCATCGCCCGCGCCAGCGCCACCATGTTCGACCCGCCGCCCGAGATCAGGATGGCGACCCGTTTTCTCACAGGATATGGCCGCGATAGCTGACGCCCTGCCCCGGCACCACCTCGCCGAGCGTGTAAACGGTCTCGCCCTCGGCGCGCAAAAGGTCGGCCAGCGCCTCGGCCCGGTCGGCCGCCACCACCGCGATCATGCCGATGCCGCTGTTGAAGGTCTTCAGCAATTCGGCCTCGTCAAAGCCCGCAACCGAGGCCATCCAGCGAAACACCGGCGGCAGTTCCCACGCCGTCAGATCAATCTGCGCGCCCAGCCCCTGCGGCAGGACGCGCGGCAGGTTCTCGGTCAGCCCGCCGCCCGTTATATGCGCCAGCCCATGCACCCCGCCCGCGCGGATCGCCGCCAGTGCCTGCTTCACATAAAGCCGCGTTGGCGCCAGCAACACCTCGCCCACCGAGCCCATGGCAAAGGGACAGGGATCGGCCCAGGTCAGCCCGGCATGCCCGACCACCTTGCGCACCAGCGAATAGCCGTTCGAATGCACCCCGTTCGAGGCCAGCCCCAACAGCACGTCGCCCGCCGCAACGCCCTGCGGCAGATGCGTGCCGCGCTCCATCGCGCCGACGGCAAAACCGGCAAGATCGAAGTCCCCGCCGTGATACATCCCCGGCATTTCCGCGGTTTCGCCGCCGACCAGGGCACAGCCCGATAGCGCGCAGCCCTCGGCGATGCCCTCGATGATGCGGGTGGCCTGATCGACATCGAGCTTGCCGGTGGCGAAATAATCCAGGAACATCAAGGGCTCGGCCCCCTGACACACCAGATCGTTGACACACATCGCCACCAGGTCGATGCCGATCGTGTCCACAAGGCCGGTGTCGATGGCGATCTTCAGCTTGGTGCCCACCCCATCGGTGGCCGCCACCAGAACCGGGTCCGCATACCCCGCAGCCTTCAGGTCGAACAGCGCGCCAAAGCCACCCAGCCCCCCCATGGTGCCGGGCCGGTCGGTGCGCTTTGCCGCAGGCTTGATACGTTCAACCAGGGCATTGCCCGCGTCGATGTCGACCCCCGCCTGCGCATAGGTCAATCCGTTCTTCGTGGTCATCCGCGCCCCCCCGGGAGTTGCCAGACCGGCGTTGTTTGCGCCGCGTTATCCCATCGCGCGCGCGGGATCAATGCGCATCCCCCTTGCGCCCTTCGCGACCGCCCGCCATCCTGCCAGCATGGACCCGATCCTGACCCTCCTTGCCTCGCTACCGGGCGCCGCCGTCTCGCAACCTTTCGGCGAAGGGGTGGATGTCTGGAAAGTCGGCGGCAGGATCTTTGCCACCCGCGCGGCCGACAGCGGCGCTCTCTGCGTCAAGACCGAGTCCCTCGATACAGCCGAGATGCTGATCGCCACGGGCCTCGCGCGGCGCGCGCCCTATTTCCACAAGAGCTGGGTGCAGCTTCCGCCCGACACTGCCCCCGAGGAAAGCCGCCACCGGATCGAGGCCTCGTATCGGCTCATCCGCGCCGCCTTGCCCAGGAAACTTCAGGCCAGTCTCGCACCCTGACCCCATTCCCCTTGCTGCAATCACTCCGCTTCTACCCCTCCAACGCCTTGCGCAACCTCGCAAAACTCTCCATCGGCGACTTTGCCCCCTGCCCGCCAAGGAAGCCATCCAACCTGGAGAACAGCTTGACCAGGCACCGATCAACCGACGGGCCTCGGCAATCTGGGCATTCTCGGTCGGGGTGGCGGCCATAGGCAGGCTGCGCGAGACCGAACGCATCAGGTCGATGGCCGGAAAGCGCCCGCGTTCGGCAATCGCGCGCTCCAGCACGACATGGCCGTCCAGCACCCCCCGCAGGATATCCGCTACCGGCTCGTCCATGTCCGACCCGGCCACCAGCACGGTAAAGATCGCCGTGATGTCGCCCTGCTCGTCCTCGCCCGGGCCTGCCCGTTCGGCCAGCGCCATGATCTGATGCGCGGTCGATGGCGGAAAACCGCGCAGGCTGGGCGCCTCTCCCGCGGCCAGGGCGATCTCGCGGTGCGCCTCGGCAAAGCGGGTCACGGAATCGCACAGCAGCAGCACCTGCCGACCCTGATCGCGGAAATGCTCGGCCACGGCCATCGCCGTCAGCGCCGCCCGCCTGCGTGCCAGGGGTGACTGATCCGAGGTCGCGCTGACCACGACCGAACGCGCCAACCCTTCGGGCCCCAGCACGGACTCGGTGAAGTCGCGCAACTCGCGCCCGCGCTCGCCCACCAGCGCCAGCACCACCACATCCGCATCGATCCCGCGCGCAAGCTGCCCCAGCAGCATCGTCTTTCCGACGCCCGAACCCGCGAAAAGCCCGATCCGCTGGCCGCGCACGATGGGCAGCACCGTGTTGAACGCATCGAGCCCGGTCGACAACCGCCCCCCCAGCCGCTTGCGCCGCGCGGGTGAAGGGGGCGGGGCACGCAATGCGCGCGGATGTGTGCCGCGCCCCAGCGGCCGACCGTCCAGCGGCTGGCCGTAGGGATCGATGACGCGGCCGATCCAACTGTCATCGGGGGCAATCGCATTGCGGCCCAGATGCTCGACCCGGTCCCCCAGCGCCAGTCCGTCGACCGGGGATTCGGGCAGGACCTCGGCCCCGTCGCGCGCCAGCGCCAGGATCTCTCCCCCCACGCTCTGGCCCTGCGCGCCCTCGATCAGCACCCGGTCGCCCAGGCGCGCGCGTCTGGACAGGCCCTGTGCCAGCACGGTTGCCGCCTGCAGGGCCTGAATCCGGCCGAAATGGCGGATTGCACGCACCTCGGCGATTTCGGTCAGCAGCGGGTCGAACACAGTCATCGGCGCCTCCTGGCAGCAACGCGCGTCCCTTTGACGGGCGATTACGTTTTCTAAACGAATCACCCTTAAGGATTCGTGCAGGCCAGCCGAGGGAGAACCCCATGTTCGAAAGCCTGGACGTCCTGCGCATGGCGCAGGCCTTTGCAACCCACGCCGCGACCCGCCAGCAGGCGGTCGCGCAGAACGTGGCGAATGCCGATACGCCGGGCTACCGCTCGCGCGATGCCGTCGCCTTTGGCGACTATTGGCAACAGGTGCAGCGCGGCACCTTGCGCCCTGGTGCAGCCCTTGCCGTCGATGCCCGCCCGGCAACGGTGGCCCCCGATGGCAACACTGTCTCGCTTGAGTTCGAGATGATGCGCGGGGTCGAGGCGCGCCAGCAGCACGAACTGGCCCTCGGAATCTACTCGATGACGCGCGATCTGATGCGCGCCTCCATCGGACGGTGAACGGCATGAACACGCTGGACCGCACCCTCGCGCTGTCGGCTTCGGGCATGCAGGCCCAGGCCTCGCGGCTGCGCCATGTCGCCGAGAACATCGCCAATGCCGACACGCCCGGCTATCGGCGAAAGACCATTCCCTTCCGGCCCGATGTCCTGCCCGGCGATGCTTTCGGCGAGGCCAGCGGCGTCGTTGCAGGCCGGGTCCAGTTGTCGCAGCGCGAACTGACGCGCATCTACGACCCCGGCCATATCCTGGCCGACGAAACCGGCCATTACGACGGCTCGAATGTCGATCTGATGGTCGAGATCGCGGACGCGCGCGAAGCGCAGCGTTCCTATGAGGCGAACCTCAGGATGTTCGATCAGGCGCGGCAGATGTCGCAAAGCCTGATCGGACTTCTGCGCAGATAAAGGAGAATCCTGATGCAACTGACCGCCACTGCTGCCGCCCGGTCCTACGGCGCGGCCCGGCCCCTCACATCCCCCGATACCGACGCACCCGGCGGTCCCGCCACCACGGCGGGGCGGCTGGCCGACAGCTTTTCTCAGGTGCTTCAGCGCGCGGAAACGACCGCCGAACAGGCGATGACCGGCGGGGCCGACCCGCACGCGCTGGTCGCCGCGCTGAGCGAGGCCCAGATGGCCGTCGAAACCGCCGTCGCCGTGCGCGACAAGGTGGTCGAGGCCTATCTCGAAATCCTGCGTATGCCGGTCTGACGATGAGCGAGATCGCCTTTTTCGACATCCTCCGCCAGGGCCTGTGGATCGCCGTCGCCATGTCGGCGCCGATGCTGGGCGTGGCACTGGTCGCCGGGATCGTGGTCGGGCTCTTTCAGGCGCTGACCTCGGTGCAGGAAATGACGCTGACCTTCGTGCCCAAGGTCCTCGCCATGCTGCTGGTGTTCTGGGTGTCGATGAGCGCGATGACCGCCATGCTGGTCGATTTCTTTCAGGGGCAGGTGATCCCCACCATTGCCGGAGGTTGAGCCATGGACAACGCAAGCTATGCCACCCTGACCCGACAGTCCGGATTGCTCAGGGAAATCCAGGTGCTGGCGCACAACATCGCCAACCTGTCGACCACAGGCTTTCGCCGCGAGGGGCTGGTGTTTTCCGAATTCGTCCGCCAGCTCGACCGGCAGGAAGAACCGCTGTCGATGGCCGCCGCCAATGCCCACCAGACCTATCTGGTGCAGGGCGGGCTGACGGCGACCGGCGGCACCTTTGATCTGGCCATCGAGGGAGAAGGCTTCTTTCGCATCGACACGCCCGACGGTGAACGTCTGACCCGTGCGGGCCATTTCATCCCGAATGCGCAGGGGGAACTGGTCACCCCGGACGGGCACCGTCTGCTCGATCTGGGCGGGGCTGCGGTGTTCGTGCCCGCCGACACCGCGCAGATCGCCATTTCCCGGGACGGCACGATTTCCGCCGATGGCCAACCTCTGGCGCAACTGGGGCTGGTGGTGCCGGATGACCCCTCTGCGCTGCGTCGCGCTTCGGGAGTGCTGCATTCCGTCGAGGGCGACACCTTGCCCGTCGAAAACCCGGTGATCCTGCAAGGGTTCCTCGAAGACTCCAACGTCAATCCGATCTCGGAGATGGCGCGCCTGGTGGCCGTCCAGCGCGCCTACGAGAGCGGGCAGAAATTCCTCGACCGCGAGGATGAGCGCATCCGCAACGTGGTCCAGACCCTCGGCCGATAGGAGAAACCGATGCGTGCCCTTCAGATCGCCGCCACCGGCATGAGCGCCCAGCAGATGCGGGTCGACACCGTGGCCAACAACCTCGCCAACATGTCGACGACCGGCTACAACGCCCGCCGGGCCGAGTTCGCCGACCTTCATTATCAGCAACATACCCGCGCGGGCACGATCAGCGCCGCCGATGGCACGCTGGTGCCGACCGGGGTGCAACTGGGCCTGGGCGCGCGGCCCGCCGCGGTGTCGATGCAGGTGCAGCAGGGCACGCTGACCGCGACCGGCGGCGATCTGGACCTTGCCATCGAGGGCCGGGGCTGGATCGAGGTGACGCTGCCCGACGGGCGGGCAGGCTATACCCGCGACGGGGGGCTGAAGCGGAACGGCGAAGGGCTGATCGTCACCTCGGACGGCTACGAGGTCGCGCCAGGCCTCACCATTCCGCAAGACGCCAACCAGATCTCGATCAACGCCCAGGGCGAGGTCTGGGCCTATTTCTCGGACCGGGTGCAGCCCGAACTGCTGGGCCAGTTGACACTGGCGGCCTTTACCAACGAACGCGGGCTCGAGGCGATCGGCTCGAATCTCTTTGTCGAAACCGAGGCCTCGGGACCCGCCGTGCAGGGCGCCCCGGGCGAAGAGGGTCTGGGAACCCTGCGCCAGGGCTATCTGGAGGAAAGCAGCGTCGATCCGGTGCGCGAACTCACCGAGATGATCAAGGCCCAGCGCGGCTACGAGATGAACGCCAAGGTCATCACCGCCGCCGACCAGATGATGGCGGCCACGGCGCAGGTCCGGTGATGGGCGCGCGCATGATCCTTGTGCCGCTGGCACTGCTGCTCGCGGCCCCCGCCGCTGCCGATGTGGTGCTGGCCAGCCGGACCCTGCGGGCGGGCAGCGTGATCGGCGCGGGCGATCTGGTGCTGAGCCTGTCGGCCGACATTCCCGGCGCCGTGCGTCAGATCGACGAGGCCCTGGGACTCGAGGCCCGCGTGACCCTCTATGCCGGGCGCCCGATCCCCGTCGCCAGCCTTGGCGCACCCGCCCTCGTCGAGCGCAACGCCACCGTGCTGATGATCTTTCAGCGCGGCGGGCTCGACATCCGCGCCGAGGGACGTGCGCTGGGTCGCGGCGCCGAGGGCGACGAGATCCGCGTGCTCAACCTCGCGTCGCGCAACACCATTACCGGCATTGTCACCGGGCCCGGCCAGGTCCGGGTGCCCTGAAAGGATTGTCATGCGCCACCTGTTCCTGATCCTCCCGCTCGCCGCCTGTTCGGACCTTGCCACGGTCGGCCAGCCCCCGGCCTTTGCCCCGCTGACCCCCAATCTGGAACACCACGCGCTTTACACCGCCGCCATCCCCGAGGTGACCGAGCGCCGTCGGGCCATCGATTCCTCGTCGCTCTGGAGCGCGGGGCAGCGTTCGCTTCTGGGTGACCGGCGGGCCACCGGTGCGGGCGACATCCTGACCGTGGTGATCGAAATCGACGACCGCGCCGAGATCACGAACTCGACCCAGCGCGGGCGGTCGGGGTCGCAAAGCATGGGGATGCCGCAGCTTTTCGGCCTGACCCAGGCGCTGGACGACATCCTGCCCACCGGCGCCTCGATGGCCGATGCGGTCTCTCTGTCGTCGGATTCGGCCTTTCAAGGCCGCGGAACCGTCAGCCGACGCGAGCGCATGACCCTGCGACTGGCCACCACGATCATCGAACGGCTGCCCAATGGCGTGATGCGTATCGAGGGAAGTCAGGAAGTTCGGGTCAACAACGAGCTGCGCGAGTTGATCGTCACCGGCTATATCCGCGCCGAGGACATCTCGCGGCGCAACGAGATCGCCTATGACCGCATCGCGGGCGCGCGCATCAGCTATGGCGGGCGCGGCCAGATCACCCAGATGCAGCAACCGCGCTATGGCCAGCAAATCGCTGATATCGTTCTGCCATTCTGAGGGATCATGATGAAGAAACTGCTCCCGGTCGTGCTGCTGCTGGTTGGATTGCTCGGAGGGGCGGGGGCCGGCTGGGTCCTGCGTCCTCCACCTGATCCGGGGGGCACTGGGGGGGGCGAAACGGCGCATGCTCCCGCCCCGGCGCCCGATGCCCCACCGCCTGCCCCCCCGGGCTCGACCGAAACCTTGCGGCTGCCGAACCAGTTCGTCATTCCCCTGATCGAGGACGGGCGGGTCAGGGCGATGGTCGTCATCGGTCTGACGCTGGAACTGAACCTGGGGCACACCGTGTCGCTGGCCAATGACGAGGCGCGGCTGCGCTCGCTGTTCCTGCAACGCCTCTTCGACCATGCCAATATCGGCGGGTTTGACGGGGTCTTCACCTCGGGCGAGGCCCTTCTTGCGCTACGGCGGTCCCTGCGCGATGCGGCACGGGGGCTGCTGGGGCCAAGCGTGCACGACGTCCTGATCACGGAATTGCTGCGGCAGGAAAGCTGAGCGGGGCCACGGGCACCGCGCAAGCCCGGGTCGGCCTAGTTGCCTCGGCGGCGGACGCAGGTTTCGACCATTGCCATCGCCGCCGAGGAACCGGCCAGAACGGCGGTGAAGGTCGACCCGGGGACCGTGATGGTCAGGACATTGCCCGTTCGCACCGCATCCATGATCTGCGCCGAAGCGCCGAAGTTGACGCGATTGCCCTCGCCGGTGACCGGAAACCCCCAGAACTGCCCGTCGATGGTCATCTGGGCAGGGACCACACCTTGCGGGGTCGGCATCTGAAAGGCCAGAATCCAGTTGCCACCGGCGTTCATCGCGATGCCGGATTCACCGGTCGCCTGCCGGTGCGAGGCGGCACAGCCGACAAAGCTGGGGCCTTCGTACATTGCCACGATATCCCAGCCCGCGGCCGCGCCGAAGACGCGCTGCGAATACTGGGCGAGCGCGCTCGACGCCGTCAGGAACACGGCGGCAAGCGTTGCCGGAAAAAACAGATACGCACGCGGCCCGGGCATCGCAGGCCCTCCCAAGAGGTGAGCGCCGCACCGAACGGAGCCCTTCCGACCAGGACCTAGTCATGCCGAGACCGCGGCACAAGCCCCGGTATCCGGGCGTCCTGATCGGCAAACCTTTTCACGCCGACACTGCGCGACGACTGGGCGCGCCGACCGGGCGCGACGCCCCGTTTACCCCTGCAAGGTACGCACGCCGTACCCTTCGCGGCGGGCCTGCATCGCCTGTGTCGCCGCGATCGCCCCGGCGGCGGTGGTGAAATAGGGGATCTTGTCCATCAGCGCGACGCGGCGGATGTCGCGGCTGTCGGCCACAGCCTGCGCGCCTTCGGTGGTGTTGAAAACCAGCGCGATCTCGTCGTTCTTCAGCCGGTCGACGATGTTGGGCCGCCCTTCATAGACCTTGGCCACCAGGGTCGCCGCGATGCCGTCGGCGGCCAGCCAGCTTGCCGTTCCGCTGGTCGCCACCACCTCGAAACCGAGGGCTGCGAGGCCCCGCACCGCCTCGGCCAAGGCCGTGGTCTTGTCGGCGTCGCGCACCGAAACAAAGACACGGCCCGATTCCGGCAAGTTGACGCCCGCGCCCATCTGCGCCTTCAGGAAAGCCAGCGCAAAGGTCCGGTCCCAGCCCATCACCTCGCCGGTCGAGCGCATTTCCGGCCCCAGCAGCGTATCGACCCCGGGGAAACGGGCAAAGGGAAGCACGGCCTCCTTGACGCTGAACCAGGGCGTTTTCGGATCGGCCAAGGTCAGCGCATCGGCCAGCGGCAGCGGGCTGTCGGGGCCGACGCCTTCGGGATAGGGCGCGCGCATCGGGAAGTTGGCCATCGGTTCGCCGGCCATCAGCCGCGCGGCGATGCTGGCAATCGCGCTGTCCGTCGCCTTGGCGACAAAGGGCACGGTGCGGCTGGCGCGCGGGTTCACCTCGAGCACATAGATGACGCCGTCCTTGATGGCGAATTGCACGTTCATCAGGCCGACGACACCGAGGGCCAGCGCCATCTTCTCGGTCTGCGCCTTCAGTTCGGCCACGGTTTCGGCCGACAGAGAATGCGGCGGCAGGCAGCAGGCGCTGTCGCCCGAATGCACGCCGGCCTCCTCGATATGCTCCATGATCCCAGCGACATGCACGGTCTTGCCGTCGCTGAGCGCATCCACGTCCACCTCGATGGCGCCGGACAGGTAGCTGTCCAGCAGGACCGGGTTCTTGCCCGAGACATTCACCGCCGTGGTGATATAACGCTCGAGCTGTTCGTCGCTGCGCACGATCTCCATGGCGCGGCCGCCCAGCACGAAGGAGGGGCGGATGACCAGCGGATAGCCAACCTCGGCCGCCACCGCAAAGGCCTCGTCGCGCGAACGGGCGGTGCCGTTGACCGGCTGTTTCAGGTCCAGTTTCTGCAACAGATGCTGGAACCTTTCGCGGTCCTCGGCCAGATCGATGGCATCGGGCGAGGTGCCCAGAATCGGAATCCCCTCGTCATAAAGCGCATTTGCCAGTTTCAGCGGCGTCTGCCCGCCGAACTGCACGATCACCCCGTGCAGCGTGCCGTTCGACTGTTCGACCCGCAGGATTTCCAGCACATGTTCCAGCGTCAGCGGCTCGAAATAGAGGCGGTCCGAGGTGTCATAATCCGTGCTGACGGTCTCGGGGTTGCAGTTGACCATGATCGTCTCATAGCCCGCGCCGGTCAGCGCATAGCAGGCGTGGCAGCAGCAATAGTCGAACTCGATCCCCTGACCGATCCGGTTCGGCCCGCCGCCCAGAATGACGACCTTTTTCTTGGCCGAGGGCCGCGCCTCGCATTCGACATCGCCCATCGCGGGGACTTCGTAGGTCGAATACATGTAGGGCGTCTGGGCCTCGAAC
>CALEZJ010000061.1 GCA_937927885.1 uncultured Paracoccaceae bacterium
AGGAGATGATCTGATGCGCCGCCCCTTCATTCTGCCCCAAATACGCCCTTTTGCGACGCCCACCCGGCGAGGTGGCCCATGCTGATCCAGGACCATGACCGCGCGGGCGGCTACTGGGGCGCCGTCTATGCCTTCTGCGCCGTCAAGGGCTTGCAGGTGGTGATCGACGGTCCGGTGGGTTGCGAAAACCTGCCGGTGACATCGGTTCTGCACTACACGGACGCGCTGCCGCCGCATGAATTGCCCATCGTGGTGACGGGCCTTGGCGAAGAGGAACTGGGCCGCGACGGCACCGAAGGCGCGATGCGCCGGGCGTGGAAGACGCTCGACCCGGCGCTGCCTGCCGTTGTCGTCACCGGGTCCATCGCCGAGATGATCGGCGGCGGCGTCACACCGATGGGCACCAACATCCAGCGCTTTCTGCCGCGCACCATCGACGAGGACCAGTGGCAGGCCGCCGACCGTGCCATGACCTGGATCTTCACCGAATTTGGCATGACCAAAGGCCGCATGCCCCCCGAGGCCAAACGTCCCGAGGGGGGGCGCCCGCGTGTCAACATCCTGGGGCCGATGTATGGCGCCTTCAACATGCCGTCGGACCTGCACGAAATCCGCCGCCTGATCGAAGGCATCGGCGCCGATGTGAACATGGTCATGCCGCTGGGCGCCCATCTGGCCGAGATGCGCAATCTGGTGAACGCCGACGCCAATGTGGTGATGTACCGCGAATTCGGCCGCGGCCTGGCCGAGGTTCTGGGCAAGCCCTATGTGCAGGCGCCCATCGGGGTGGACAGCACGACGAAATTCCTGCGCACCCTGGGCGGGATGCTGGGGCTTGATGCCGAACCCTTCATCCAACGCGAAAAGCATTCGACGCTGAAGCCGGTCTGGGACCTGTGGCGCTCGGTCACGCAGGATTTCTTTGCCACCGCCTCGTTTGCGGTGGTCGCCTCGGAAACCTATGCCCGCGGCCTGCGCGCCTATCTCGACGACGAACTGGGCCTGCCCTGCGCGCTGGCGGTATCGCGGATCGCCGGGGCCAAGACCAACAACCCGCAGGTGCGTGCCAGCCTTCAAGCCAAACGCCCGCTGGTGGTCTTTGGGTCGATCAACGAGAAGATGTATCTGGCCGAACTGAAGGCCGGGCACGGACCCGCGCCCGCGTTCATCCCCGCCTCGTTTCCCGGTGCCGCGATCCGGCGCGCGACGGGCACGCCCTTCATGGGCTACGCGGGCGCCGCCTATGTGCTGCAAGAGGTCTGCAACGGCCTTTTCGACGCGCTCTTTCACATCCTGCCCCTGGGCACCGAGATGGACAGCGCCGCCGCCACCCCGACCACGCTCCGGCGCGATTTCCCCTGGGATGCGGATGCGCGTGCCGAGTTGGACCGCATCGTCGCCGAGCACCCCGTTCTGACGCGGATTTCCGCCGCGCGAACCCTGCGCGACGCGGCCGAGAAGGCTGCGCTGGAACAGGGCGCCGAGCGGGTGGTCATGGAAACCCTGCTGGCGCTGCGCGGTGCAGCCCCGGCGACATGAGGAGGACCGAACGATGGCCGACATGCGAGTGAACGCCCCGCGCCTGCGCGGAGCCCGTCAGGACCGGATCGAGTACCGGCTCTATTTCGCGCTGATCTTCCTCTTTGCGCTGCCCACCTCGCTGGTGGCCTGCGTGGTGCATTACGCCCGCCACCGCACGCGCTGCCAGGGCCCGATCGCCCGCGCGCGCACCGAGGCGCGGCTGCTGGCGCCGATGATCTTTCGCGGCTGAAAAGCCGCAGACGCAATTCTACCGGTCGCGCCGAAAGGTTGCGGCCGGAAGGATCAGGGCGGTGCATGACGCGCCGTCTCTGTCCCGGCCGCAGGGGGTGCGGCGTCAGTCTGACGATCCGGAGGATACTATGGCTGACAAGACTGGCCTGTCGTTTACAGGCCTTACCGACGAGCAGGCGCAGGAACTGCATTCGGTCTACATGAGCGGGCTTTGGCTGTTCACGGCCATCGCGGTTGCCGCGCATATCGCGACCTATATCTGGCGTCCTTGGTTCTGAAGGGGATCGAAACATGAGCAAGTTCTACAAGATCTGGCTGATCTTCGATCCGCGCCGCGTCTTCGTGGCTCAGGGCGTGTTCCTGTTCCTGCTGGCGGCGATGATCCACCTGGTGGTTCTCTCCAACGGCATCAACTGGTTCGCAACGGCCGCCGCGCGCGCCGCCGGCAACTGAGCCCGTCGCCTGATGCAAGATCGCTGCGGGCGGTGCGCAAGACGCATCGGCCGCAGCCATTCACCAGTCACCAGACGGCCCCGCGGGCCGCCGAACCTTCGCGGAGGGAAGCATGGCATTGCTGAGCTTCGAGCGCAAATACCGCGTGCCAGGGGGCACGCTGGTCGGCGGGAACTTGTTCGACTTCTGGGTCGGGCCGTTCTACGTCGGTTTCTTCGGGGTCACGACGATCTTTTTCGCCGGCCTCGGGACGCTCCTGATCGCCTGGGGGGCCGTGCTGCAAGGCACCTTCAACCCCTGGCTGATTTCTATCAACCCCCCGCCCCTGGCGTACGGGCTTTCGCCCGCTCCGCTGAACGAGGGCGGACTATGGCAGATCATCACCATCTGCGCGCTGGGCGCCTTCATCAGCTGGGCCCTGCGCGAGGTCGAGATCGCGCGCAAGCTGGGCATGGGGCTGCATGTGCCCTTCGCCTTCGGCTTTGCGATCCTGGCCTACATGACGCTGGTCGTGTTCCGTCCGCTGCTGATGGGGGCCTGGGGCTATGCCTTTCCCTACGGCATCTGGACGCATCTCGATTGGGTGTCGAACACCGGCTACACCTATGGGAACTTCCACTACAACCCCGCGCACATGATCGCGGTGTCGTTCTTCTTCACCACCTGCCTTGCGCTGGCCCTGCACGGGGCGCTGATCCTGTCGGCGGCCAACCCCAAGAAGGGCGAGGAGATGAAGACCCCCGACCACGAGGACACCTTCTTTCGCGATCTGATCGGCTATTCGGTCGGCACGCTGGGGATCCATCGTCTGGGACTTCTGCTGGCCCTGAACGCGGGCTTCTGGTCGGCGGTCTGCATCATCATCTCGGGGACCATCTGGTTCGACCAGTGGGTCGCGTGGTGGGACTGGTGGCTGATGCTGCCGTGGTGGGCCGACATCGCAGGAGGCGTCAATGGCTGAGTATCAGAACATCTTCACCCAGGTTCAGGTGCGCGGAGCGCCTGACATGGGGATGGTCGGCGCCGTCGAGGTCGAGAACCGCACCACGGGCGCCAGCTTTTCCAACCTCTTGGGCTGGATGGGCAACGCGCAACTGGGCCCGATCTATCTGGGCACGATGGGCGTCATCAGTCTGGCCACCGGGGCGATCTGGTTCCTGATGGTCGGCGGCTGGTTCTGGCATCAGGCGGGCTACAACCCGGCGGTGTTCCTGCGCGACCTGTTCTGGTTCTCGCTGGAACCGCCGTCACCCGAATGGGGCCTGCGCATCCCGCCGATGGCCGAGGGCGGATACTTCCTCATCGCCTCGTTCTTCCTGCTGATCGCGGTGCTGACCTGGTGGGTGCGCACCTGGCTGCGCGCCGAGGCACTGGGCATGGGCAAGCACGTCGCCTGGGCCTTTGCCAGCGCGATCTGGCTCTTTCTGGTGCTGGGCCTCATTCGCCCGCTCCTGATGGGCTCGTGGTCCGAAGCGGTGCCCTACGGCATCTTCTCGCACCTCGACTGGACCAACCTGTTCAGCCTGCGCTACGGCAACCTCTTCTATAACCCGTTCCACGCGCTCAGCATCGCCTTCCTCTATGGCTCGGCCCTGCTGTTTGCGATGCACGGGGCGACGATCCTCGCCGTCAGCCGCTTTGGCGGCGACCGCGAACTGGAACAGATCGTCGACCGTGGCACGGCCTCGGAACGCGCCGCCCTGTTCTGGCGCTGGACGATGGGCTTCAACGCCACGATGGAGGGGATCCACCGCTGGGCCTGGTGGTTCGCCATCCTGACCACACTGACCGGCGGCATGGGCATCCTGCTGACGGGTACCGTCGTCGACAACTGGTATGTCTGGGCACAGGAGGTGGGTTATGCCCCGAGCTACTGACACTGCGGGGGCGCCTGGCGACTCCTACCTGGTTCAGGATCAGCGCACCGCGATCAAGAGCTTCGTGCTGGCCGAAATGATGCGTGGTGCGGGCTATGCCGCCCTGTTCGTTGTCTCGGTCGGGGTGTTCCTGTGGGGGATCTATCTGCTGGGGCTCCTTTTGCCCGAGGACAGCAAGCTGGCCCCCCCGCCGATGCCCTACAGCGCCGTTCAGCCGCTGGCGCCGACCACCGCCAGCACCTGACACCGCATCGGGCGGGCATTCGTGCCCGCCCTCCAAGGGTCCGGAGCCGTGCCAACCGGATACATCGGGTCCATCTTGGCCCAGTTCCCTTACCTGTCGGCAACAGGAACCTGGTGCCGTGCGGGTCAGCCCCACGGCACCTTTTTTCATCGGAGGGACCGATGCCGCACACCCCGCTTCTGGACCGCATCGCCGGCCCCGCCGATCTGAAATCGCTCACCGATGCGCAACTTGCCGCCCTCGCGCACGAACTGCGCGCCGAGGTGATCGACAGCGTCAGCCGCACCGGGGGGCATCTGGGATCGTCGCTCGGCGTGGTCGAACTGACCGTGGCGCTGCATGCCGTCTTCAACACCCCGCGCGATGCGCTGATCTGGGACGTGGGGCACCAGTGCTATCCGCACAAGGTGCTGACCGGGCGGCGCGATCGCATGGGGACGCTCAGGCAGAAGGACGGGTTGAGCGGTTTCACCAAGCGCGCGGAAAGCCCCTATGATCCCTTTGGCGCCGCCCATTCCTCGACCTCGATCAGCGCGGCGCTTGGTTTTGCCGTCGGTCGCGACATGGGGATGCCCACCGGCGATGCGATTGCCGTGATCGGCGACGGCGCGATCACCGCCGGCATGGCCTGGGAGGCGATGAACAACGCCGGCGCCGAAGGGCGGCGACTGTTCGTGATCCTCAACGACAACGACATGTCCATCGCCCCGCCGGTCGGCGCGATGGCGCGCTATCTGACACGGTTGCAGACCACCGCCCCGGGTGCCGCCCTGCGCGATCTGGCCGCCGGGTTCGAGGCCCTCTTGCCCGGCCCGCTGCGCGACCACGCCCGACGCACCCGGCAACTGGTCACCGGCATGCCGGGCGGCGGAACCGTGTTCGAGGAACTGGGCTTTACCTATATCGGACCGATCGACGGCCATTCGATGCCTGACCTGCTGGCCACCCTGCGCGCGGCGCGGGCGACCGCCTCGGGCCCGGTGCTGATCCATGCCCTGACCATCAAGGGCAAGGGCTATGCCCCGGCCGAGGCCGCCGCCGACAAGTACCACGGCGTCGCGCAGTTCGATGTCGCATCGGGACAGCAGGCCAAGGCGAAATCCAACGCGCCCAGCTATACCGCCGTCTTCGGCCGGGCGCTGACCGAGGCTGCGGCGCGCGATCCCGCCATCGTCGCCATCACCGCCGCCATGCCCAACGGCACCGGGGTGGATGCGATGCACAAGCGCTTTCCCGCCCGAGTCTTTGATGTCGGAATCGCCGAACAGCACGCCGTCACCTTTGCCGCCGGCATGGCGGCAAGCGGGCTCAAACCCTTTTGCGCGATCTATTCCACCTTCCTGCAACGCGGCTATGACCAGATCGTGCATGATGTGGCGCTGCAGAGTTTGCCGGTGCGCTTTGCCATCGACCGTGCCGGGCTGGTGGGGGCCGATGGGGCCACCCATGCCGGCAGTTTCGACCTCGGGTATCTCAGCGCGCTGCCCAACATGGTGGTGATGGCGGCGGCGGATGAGGCTGAACTGGTTCACATGGTCGCCACTGCTGCCGCCCATGACGCGGGACCCATCGCCTTTCGGTTTCCGCGCGGCGAGGGCAGGGGTGTCGACATGCCCGAACAGGGTGTGCCGCTGGAGATCGGCAAGGGCCGGGTGTTGCGCGAGGGCAGGCGGGTCGCGCTCTTGTCACTGGGAACTCGGCTGGGCGAAGCCGTGGCCGCTGCCGATGCGCTGGCGGCGCGCGGTCTTGCCCCCACGGTGGCCGACGCCCGCTTTGCCAAGCCGCTGGACCGCGACCTGATCCTGCGCCTTGCCGCCACGCATGAGGTGCTGCTCACCCTGGAAGAGGGGGCCATCGGCGGCTTTGGCAGCCATGTCGCGCATCTTCTGGCCGAGGAAGGGGCGTTGGAGACCGGACTGAAGTTTCGCTCGATGGTCCTGCCCGACAGTTTCATCGATCAGGCGGACCCGGCCGAGATGTATGCGCGCGCCGGTCTCTCGGCCGCGGATATCGAAACGCGGGTGCTCGCCCTCCTTGGAATACCCCGACTGGCCCGCAACACGGCGTGAAGCCAGCGCAGTGGCCCCCGAACCCTCTGCGCTGCAACACCTTGCGGCCCAATCCCCGCCCCGCTAAGACGCAATCACCGGATGGGTGGCCGAGTGGTTTAAGGCTCTGGTCTTGAAAACCAGCGTGGGGGAAACCCCACCGTGGGTTCGAATCCCACCCCATCCGCCAACATCACCATTGCGAACCCGTTCAGACCGCCCATGGGGCGGCGGATTTCTCCTGTTTTCAAAGGGGTTTGCCTCCCCCATGCGAACCTCTGAGACTGCGCGCCAGGCCCGTTTCGGGCTCTGAACGGCTCTCCGTCTCTGTTCGGGCGAACCTCCCCGTTTTCGGTTCGGTCGGATTTTTCCTCGCCTTTCCAATGACCTGACTTTCAACCCCGCCAAAACTTCGGCCTCCGTGTCCATCCCCTTCGAGGGGACCGGAGCCGCAACACGCGAGAGGCGCAGCCGCTGGGTGCGCTGGTCGAATGGCGCGTAGCGGCGGCGGTGATTCAAGCGGGGCGAGGCCGGAAAGCGTTGATGACAAAAGGACTTCGCGCCCGTAGCCTTGGCGGAATGTCAAACGAGCCTTGGACGGATGAAGAGAACGACCTGATCGTCGCAGATTACTACTCGATGCTGGTCGATGATCTCGCGGGGAAACCCTTGCGGTGCAACCGAACCACACGGACGTACGCTATTGACGGTCGTCCAGGCGTGAAAAGGGGGGCAGATATTGGTGTCGGCTGGCGGTTACATTCTTCAGGTGCCGAAGGACAGGAGGAAGTTGCTTCTCGACGAAGCCGAGCATGGGGGCTCGTTCTATCGTTCGAAGCCTTATATCTCTGAGCCTGTTCCGCGTTTCGATCACAGCCGCCGCGCACCGCTGGCCGTGTTTGCATCCTTCGAAGATGGCTTCATCACCCACATCGCTGATGGAAGGAAAGGGCTGTCTGCCGGCACCGGCCTCGTCCGTCTCAATCTTGAAGACCTTCAGCCGCTGAAACGGCACGTGAGCTTTGACGAAGTCCTCGATGGCATCGGTGCTCGCGTTGCGAGGCACCTCAAACAACGTCTGACAACGGGCGGCCTACTCCCACCGAAGTCGCTGGGCGCCTTTGTTGATCGCATTACCGAGCTGGACACCACCGTTAGCCCACGTCTCGCGCGCTACTCTGAGCGTCGCGCGCAGGCTCTGCGGCGCCTTGAGCCGATTGCGCGTGAAAACCTCGCCTATCAAAAGGAGTCGCTCGGCCTCGCGCTTGAGATTGCCGGCATTTCGCGGGACGACCTGCTGGCGTGGACCCCGACCGATGATCAACAGCGATCTTTCCTTGATGGCCTGCCGGGCGCGCAGGTCCGCGAAGACGCTATGCTCCTGGCGGACTTCTCGACTCTCCCGGGTTTCAAAGTGACCGGCGGAACCACTCACTATGGTTCGAAGGTTTTCGTAAGTGAGCAGGATCCGTCGAAAAGGCTAACCGTGATCATGGCCAATCGTCTGCCGCTAGAACAACAGACTGGCGCTGACCTCGTTTACTTCAATGAGGCCTACCGCAGCTTCATACTGGTCCAATACAAGGCGATGGAAAAGCGCCACGATGAGATGGAATTTCGCTGGCAAGCGCAGGACCAATTCTGCGACGAGGTCGAGCGCATGGAGAGCCTGCTCGCGGAACTCAGAAGACTTCCAAGCGGCCAACAACCCGACGGCTTCTGTTTCTCGGACAATCCGTTCTTCCTAAAGTTTTGCCCCCGTGTAGTCTTCAACCCCGATGACAAGGGCCTTTTCAAGGGCATCTACTTGCCGCTTGACCTATGGAAGCGGGCGGATGCGGCGGGCTGTTTTGCCGGCAAGCGTGGGGGCAAAGTCCTTACGTTTAAGAACGTGGGCCGCCGCATCAACAACTCGGAGTTTGTGGCGCTCGTCGCCGGATCGTGGGTTGGAACCTCGATAGAGCAATCTACAGTCCTTGGCGAGATTGTCCGGAAGGTACTCGAAACAGGTAAGACCGTGACCATCGCTATCAAGCATGCGTCCGGTCCAGCGGACGATGGCAGGGAGATCGCTGATTAAACCTCATGTGCGTCGACGAACGCGGAACGAGCGCAACTGGTTGTCACCTTGTGTCACGCTTGGCATCAGTCGAACACTCGCCCCGGCTGCTCGTCCCACGGCAGCGACGCGACGAAGCACAGGTCATAGATGCTGATGGTGGAGGGCTCGCGGTGGACAACCAGCCGCTCGAGCACCTCGGGCGCCAGCCATGCGAGGCGCAGGAGGCGGCTGACGTAGCGGTCGGACAGGCCCTCGTTGGCGGCGAGATCGGCAAGCGTGGCGACGTCGCCGCGTTCCAGCCGCTGCCGCCAACCCCATGCGCGGCCGATGGCGCGCAGAAGATGAGGATCCTGCCCGCGGTTCATGGCGGCCTCGACATGCTTCGGCGGCAGGATCCGGGGACGTCCACCGCGGCGGCGCAGTTCCAGCGGGATGTGGACGCGCAGGGTGTCGGGCGCGGGCATCAGGCGACTTCCTTCTTCGGCGGGGCCATCAGGGTGGCGATGGCGCCGAGGCCGTCGTGGCGCAGGTCGATGGCGAGGCCGGCCTCGCTTACCGTGATGCGCGCGACCAGCAGCTGGACGATGCGCGCCTGCTCGGCCGGGATCAGCGCCTTCCAGAGGTCGTCGAACTGCGCCAGCGCGGCGACGACGGTGGTCTCATCGAGATCGGGACGCTCCTTCCGCACCGCCCGCGCGGTGCGCGCCGCGACCTCGGGCGTGCGCAGCATCCGGCGGATTTCGCCGATGACGGCCTCCTCGACCATGGCACCCGGCAGCCGCTGCGCCCCGCGCAACTCGGCTGCAGGACGTTTCCGGATCACGTCCATCGAAGTGTAATAGCAGTAGCGCTTGCCCTTGCGCTTGGTGTGGTGGGGCGTCATGGCGGCGCCCGTCTCGGTGAAAATCAGCCCGCGCAGGAGCGCCGGTTGCGCCGCCCGCGCCACCGCCGCCCGGGCGACGCGGTTGTTGGCCATCACGGCATGCGCATCGTCCCACAGCTTTTGGTCGATGATAGCCGCATGGTCGCCGGGATAGACGTCGTCCTTGTGCACGGCGAGGCCGAGGTAGACCTTGTTGTGCAGGAACTTCAGCAGGTAGCCCCGGTCGAACACCGCGCCGCGCTTGGTGCGGATCCCACGGGCGTGCAACTCCTTCAGCACCTGCGCGGTGGAACTGGAGCGGGCATAGAGGCGGAAGATCATCCGGACCTGTTCCGCCTCGGCGGGCTCGATCACCAGCTTGCGGTCCTTCACCACGTATCCGAGCGGCACCGGCCCGCCCATCCACATCCCCTTGCGGCGGGAGGCGGCGAACTTGTCGCGGATGCGCTCGCCGATCACCTCGCGTTCGAACTGGGCGAAGCTGAGCAGGATGTTCAGCGTCAGCCGCCCCATGGACGTCGTGGTGTTGAAGGACTGCGTGACCGAGACGAAGGTGACGCCGTGACGGTCGAAGATCTCGACGAGCTTCGAGAAGTCCATCAGCGCGCGGCTCAGACGGTCGATCTTGTAAACCACGACCACGTCGATCAGCCCGGCCTCGATGTCGGCGATCAGCTGTGCCAGCGCGGGGCGATCCAGCGTACCGCCCGAGAAGCCGCCATCGTCATAGCGGTCGCGCAGCGCCACCCAACCCTCGGCACGCTGCGAGGCGATGTATGCCTCGCAGGCCTCGCGCTGAGCGTCGAGGCTGTTGAACTCCATGTCGAGCCCTTCCTCGCTCGACTTGCGGGTGTAGATGGCGCAGCGCAGGCGGCGGACCGGTTCGGGCTTGGTGCGGCTCATGGGCGGGCCTCCGCGCCATGGGCGAGCCCGAAGAATTTCCACCCGTTCCAGTGACTGCCGGTGATCGCCCGCACCGCGGCCGAAAGCGACTTGAAGCGCCGCCCCTGCCATTCGAAGCCTTCTGTGAGGACGGTGACGACATGCTCTTCGCCCTGCCACTCGCGCACCAGCTTGGTGCCGGGGATCGGGCGGCGGGGATCCGCGATCAGCGGGCCCGGCGCACCCGAGGCGACCTCGGTCGCCAGCGCGTCCAGCGTGCGGCGCGTGGCGGGCTTGATGCCACCATGGGCGAGTTCCTGGATGCGGTAGCCGATCCGCAGCTCCAGGTTCCCGCGACTGGCGTTGGGGGCGTGCTCGCCGAACATCACCCGCCACCTGGCCTGAAGCTCCGGCACCGTCATCGCTTTTAGCGCCGCCAGTTCCGCCAGGACGTCAATCCCCGCCGCCTGGCGGGCGAGCGCAGCCTTTGGGCCTGATTTCCTTGTTTTTTTCCTCATGCGTCGTCTCCAACTCGGTTTTGCACCTGTCTCCGACGACGGCGTCTGAGGGCAAGAATGTCCAGCGAACTGTCTCCGTCGAGCGGAGAATTCTCGTTCGTTTCCCGTGGGTTGGTCCGCGCGATGGCGCTGGCGAGAATGGCGGCCAGTTCCGCCAGCCGCTCATCAGTCGTGAGCGTCTCGGCCGGCGGCGCGAAGGCGATGTCGTCTTGCATGGGGAGCGAACCTCGTGAGGCGGTTTGCCCCGTGTTCGCTGCTCGCGGCAGGCGAATTCAAGTCAAAACAAGGGGTTGTCGTAGCGGCGCGAAGCCGGGAGAAGTAAATCGTTGTCGGGGAAGCTGGTGTTGATCAATTGCAAGCTCGTTGCTGCCGGACCGGAGAAACTTCAATCTGTATCCTGAGAAGTCTCGTTCGCTTTGGGCAATGGGCGGGCAGGAAAATTCCGCTGCCAAGTCTCAATGAGGAAGAGCGCTGCCGTGCTTGCGGCATGAATGGCAAGCCTGGCAATTCTTGAGTCAATTCGAGCATAGCCCTTCTCC
>CALEZJ010000062.1 GCA_937927885.1 uncultured Paracoccaceae bacterium
CAAGTTCGATTCGGGCTGCGGCTGGCCTGCCTTTGCGCGGCCCGTCGACCCGGCGAATATCGTCGAGCACCGAGACCTCAGCCACGGGATGATCCGGGTCGAGGTGCGATCAAGGCATGGTGATAGCCATCTGGGCCATGTGTTCAACGATGGGCCGCGCAGCCTTGGCGGGATGCGCTATTGCATCAACTCGGCCTCGCTGCGATTCATACCAAAGGATCGCATGCAGGCCGAGGGTTACGGCGACTGGCTGGATCAGGTGGAGGGCTGACAATGACGGAAACGGCAATTCTGGCGGGCGGGTGTTTCTGGGGCATGCAGGACCTGATCCGCAAGCTGCCCGGCGTGGTGTCGACGCGCGTGGGCTATACCGGGGGCGATGTGGCCAATGCCACCTATCGCAACCACGGCACCCATGCCGAAGGGATCGAGGTGGTCTTTGATCCCGCGCAGATGACCTATCGGCGGCTTTTGGAGTTTTTTTTCCAGATCCATGACCCCACGACGCCGAACCGGCAGGGCAACGATCTGGGGCCCAGCTATCGGTCGGGGATCTACTACCTCAGCGACAGCCAGCACCGCACGGCGCTGGAGACCATCGCCGATGTCGAGGCCTCGGGCCTCTGGCCGGGCAAGGTGGTCACCGAAGTGAAACCGGCGGGCCCCTTCTGGCAGGCAGAGCCCGAGCATCAGGATTATCTGGAGCGCATCCCGAACGGCTATACCTGCCATTTCCCGCGCCCGAACTGGGTGCTGCCGCGCCAAGCGGCGGAATAAGCGTCAGCCGGTAAAATCGCCGATCACCGCAACGCCGGGAGGGGCAGGGGCGTCGAACACCCGCAACTCGTCGCTTGCCTGTCCCAGGCGCACGACCCGCGCGATCATCGGCGTCACATCGACCCGCCCGGTTTCGACCAGGCCCAACAGCGACGGGTATTTCCAGGTCGGCATGCCGCGTGTGCCGAACAACGCCAGTTGCCGCATGTAGACCAGGTTCATGTTGACCCGCATCTGCGCGTGATGGCCCAGGGGCAGGCCCACCTGCACATGCCGACCGAGGGGGCGCAGGCAGTTCAAAGAGGCAGTGGTGGTGGCCTCGATCCCCAGGGCTTCGACCGAGACATGCGCGCCGCCGCCGGTGATCTCGCGGATGCGTTCGGCCACGTCGCCCTCGCGGGCATCCAGCGCGGCCTCTGCCCCAAGGCATTGGGCATGGGCGAGTTTCTCGGGCACCACATCGACCACGATCACCCGAGCCCCCAGCGCGCGACCCAGGATCAGGCAGGACAGACCGATGCCGCCGGTGCCATGAACGGCCAGCCACTCGCCCCCCTGCAGGGCGGCACGGCCGGTCAGCGCGTGCCAGGCGGTGGTGACCCGGCAGCCAAGCCCCGCGGCATGGATCGGTGACAGGCTCTCGGGCAGGCGGACCAGATTGTGCGCGCGCGGCACCGAGATATACTCGGCATAGGCGCCCGGTTCGCCAAAGCCCGGCACGCGCTGGTTTTCGCATGTGGTCGTCGCCCCGGCCTGACACGAGGGGCAGGCGCCACACGCCAGGATGAAGGGCGCGATCAGCCGGTCGCCGACCTTCCAGCGCGCATTCGGCCCGGCCTCGACCACCTCGCCGCAATATTCGTGCCCCGGAATCTGTCCCAGCGTGACGCGCGGATGTTCGCCCACCCAGCCATGCCAGTCCGACCGGCAGACCCCGCAAGCCAGCACCTTCAGCACGACGCCGTCCGCTTCACAAACCGGGTCAGGCACGGTCTGGAGGTCCAGATCGCTCCGAAAGGCCGTCAACACCGCTGCGCGCATGGTACACCCCCTGTTTGCGCCATCAAGGCGCAGCGTTGGCGCCAGGTCAAGCGGGTTGGGTAGGGTGGGGTTGAACCCCACCTTACGCGGTCAGCGGGCCGCAGCGAAGGCCGCGAACCAGTCCAGCACCTCGGGGTTCTTCATCGCGTCGCGCGAGGCCACCTTTTCGACCGCCTCGCCCAGCAGAAGCCGCCGCACCGGTACCTCCATCTTTTTCCCGGTCAGCGTGGTGGGAATGCCCGGAGCCTGCACGATCACGTCCGGCACGTGGCGTGGGCTGCGTTCGGTGCGCAGGCGCCGGGCGATTTCGGCTTTCAGGGCGTCGTCCAGTTCGCCCGCCGCCATGGCAACGAACAGCGGCATGTAGAATCCGCCCCCCGCTTCCTCGACGCAGACGATCAGGCTGTCGGCGATCTGTGGCATGGATTCGAGCGTGCGGTAGATTTCGGCCGAGCCGATTCGCACCCCGTGCCGATTGAGCGTCGCGTCCGACCGCCCCAGCACCTGCGCACTGCCATCCTGATGAAAGATAACCCGGTCACCGTGCCGCCAGAGTCCGGGATAGATGTCGAAATAGCTGCCGATGTAGCGTTTGAAATCCGCATCCCCCCAGAAGAACAGCGGCATCGAGGGCATCGCCTGACGGATCACCAGCTCGCCCACCTCGCCGACCACCGGGCGCCCCGCATCCTCCAGCGCGACCGCATCGCAGCCCAGCGCCGCCGCCTGGATCTGCCCCGCGCGCGTCGGCAGCAGGACCGAGCCCGCAAGGATCCCGCCGCAGACCTCGGTCCCGCCCGACTGGGTGGTGACCTGGCATTGCGGGCCGATGGCGGTTTGCGCCCATTCCATGATCTCCGGCGTGACCGGCGAGCCGGTCATGAACACGGCCTGAAGCGCTCCCAGATCATACGTCTGCCCCGGTACCAGCCCGGCATTGCGCACGATCTGCATGAATCCAGGCGAGACGCCAAAGTTGGTGACCTTTGTCGCCTCGATCAGCCGCCACAGCACGCCGGGGTCGGGGTAGGTGGGGTGGCCGTCATACAACGTGACCTGACCGCCCAGCAGCGGGCCGATCATCAGCGTGTTCCAGACCATCCAACCCGTTGTGGAATAACAGAAATAGGTCCCGCCTCGCGGCAGGTCCAGATGAAAGGCGCCGGATTTCAGCAGCTCCAGCGTGATGCCGTGGTGGGAATGCACGATGGGTTTGGGCAGGCCCGTGGTGCCGGATGAAAACAGCGTCCACAGCGGGTGGTCCGAGGGGACGCGGGTAAAGGCGAAATCCGCAGGGACGGGCGTTGCCAGAGCGTCTTGCCAGTCCAGAATCTGCCCGTGGAACGCGGGCCGCGCAGCACCGGGCAGGTAGTCCAGCATCACCAGATGCCGGGCGGTGGGCAGCGCGCCGAGGATCGAGGACAGATCGGCCGAGCGGTCGAAATCCCTGCCGCCGTAGCGGTATCCGTTGACCGCGAACACCAGCACCGGTTCGATCTGCGCGAAACGGTCGATCACCGTCTGCGGCCCGAATTCGGGCGCTGCGCTGGCCCAGGTGGCGCCGATCGCGGCGCAGGCCAGCATGGCGATCACGGTTTCTGGGAGGTTCGGCATGTAGGCCACCACCCGGTCACCGGGCTGCACCCCCAGCGCGCGCAGATGCGTGGCAAGGGCGCGCACCGAACCGCCCACCTCGCCCCAGGACATCGAGGCCAGAGGCCGCAGCTCGCTCATGTGGTGCAGCATCGGGCGGGCAGGGTCGCCCTGGGATTCGTGCTTCAGCACGTTCTCGGCATAGTTCAGCCGCGTGCCGGTGAACCAGCGGGTACGCGGCATCGGGGTGTCGGTGACGACCTGATCCAGCGTGCCCTCGTGGAGGACGCCGAAATAGTCCCACAATGCGCCCCAGAACGCCGCCTTGTCGGTGACAGACCAGCGCCAGAGCTCTGGATAGCCATCGAACACCTGCCCGCGCGCCGCCAGCCAGGTCAGGAACCGGGTGGTTTCGGCCTCGGCTCTCCGCCCGGGCGTTGCTTGCCACAGAATGTCACCGTCGTTCATGCCCGCATCCCCTCAAGTTCGCGCAACGAAAAGCCGACCAGCGAGGGGCGCACCAGATGTGCGCGCTGGTCCTCGGGCATGGCGGCAAACCCCTCGGGGCCGACAATGCCGCTGGTCACGCCAAGGGTAAAGGCCCCGGCCCGCCGACCCATCAGGATCTCCAGGGTCGGGTCATCCCCGATCACCAGCATCTGGTCAGGCTGCGCGCCGGTGATCGCGCTGACGATCTGAAGCCCGGTCACCTCGGGCTTGCCGAACAGCGTCACGGCCTGGCCGGTTGCATGGGTCACCGCAGCCGCCATTGCTCCGGAAATCCCCATCAGCCGCTTGCCGCCCGCACCGGCAAAAAAGGGCGCGACCGATCCGGCAAAGGGTTTTGCCCCGTCCCAGACCGCCTGAACCACGCATTCCAGTTGCGCGGCGGTGAAATCCGGGCACCAGCCCAGCAGCACGGCATCCACGCGCGGCGCGCCCGGTTCGGGGGCGATCACCTCGATCCCGGCGTCGCGCAGGGGTTGGGTCGTTCCTTCGGCCCCCATCACCATCACCCGGGCATGCCCCATCCGGGCCAGCGCCTGCGCGGCCACGGCGGCGGGGGTCAGGATATGGCCGGGTTCCAGCACCAGCCCGGCCGCGGCCAGTTTCGGGTAGTAATGCGCAGGGGGAAAGAAGGTTCCATTGGTATAGGCGACAGCGGGCAGGCCCTGCGCGCGGCATTCGGCCAGCGCCTCGGCGGCGCCGGGCAGGGCGGCATAGCTGGCCGTCGCTTTGTCCATCAGGGCCAGTGTTCCGTCGATGTCAAAGACCGCCGCGCCGAATGCCATCCTGCCCCCCCTCACCGTCACACTGCGCTATAGCCCTTGTCGATCCCGTAGCGCAACGCATCGCGCGGGACTGGTCTTGCCGCGGTGTCCTTGCCGGGCCCTATCCGGCGCGGCATCGTGGCACGAAAGCGGAGGACGGGATGAGCGAGGAAGTTCACGAGGGCGGATGTGCCTGCGGTGCCGTGCGCTATCGCACCACAGGCCAGCCGGTCAGGGCGGCGGCCTGCCATTGCCGTTATTGCCAGTTGCGCACGGGATCGGCCTTTGGCCTGTCGGTCTATTTCGACGTCGACCGGGTTCGCCACCTGTCGGGCGACCTGAGCGACCACAGTTTCCAGACCGAATCCGACCGTTGCTTCACCACCCGCTTCTGCCCGCGCTGTGGCACGACCGTTTTCTGGTCGACTGCCCTGTTCCCCGGCCAGACCGGGGTTGCGGGCGGCACCTTTGATCCGCCCTGCTTCTGGTATGACCTTGGCCGCGAGGTCTTCACCCGCTCCCGCGCGCCCTTCGTGCATCTGTCGCTGGGCGAGAGTTTCGAAACCGCGCCCAGCCACGCGCCGGTGCTGATCGAAGGTCCGGCCCTGCGCGGCGGTTGACCTGGCTTGACGTGCCCCGTCGGGCACGGCATCGCTGGCGCAAGGCAACAGGGGGGTGCGACATGGCCGATGCAAGGACGGGCGCACCGGTGGCGGTTCTGGGGGCCGGGGCCTTTGGTACGGCGCTTGCTGTCGTGATGGCGTCGGATGGTCGGCAGACGATGCTCTGGGGGCGGCCCGGGGTCAGCATGCAGGTGCTGATCGACACCCGCCGCAACGACCGCCATCTGCCGGGCATCGCGCTACCTGCGGCGCTGGGCCTGACCGACGACCCGGACACGCTGCCCGACGATGCGGTGATCCTGCTCGCGGTGCCGACGCAATCCCTGCGCTCTGTGCTTTCCGCGATGGCCGGGACTCTGCGGGGTCGAATGTTGGTCGCCTGCTGCAAGGGGGTCGAACGCGGCACCGGCCTGTTGCCGCTCGATGTGGTCGAGGCGGTCCTGCCCGGCGCGCGCACCGCCGTGCTGACCGGTCCCAGCTTTGCCGCCGATATCGCGCGCGGTTTGCCCACTGCGCTGACCCTTGCCACCCGCGACCCGCAGGGCGAGGCACTGCAAACGCTCCTCTCCACCCCGGCGCTGCGGCTTTACCTGAACGACGATCCGGTGGGCGCGCAACTGGGGGGCGCCTTGAAGAATGTCGTCGCCATCGCCGCCGGGATTGCGGTGGGCGCGGGGCTGGGTGACAGCGCGCGATCCGCCCTGATGACGCGCGGCTTTGCCGAGATGGCGCGCTTTGCCGCCAGCCGGGGCGCGCGGCATGAAACGCTGTTTGGCCTGTCCGGCTTTGGCGATCTGGTGCTGACCTGCACCTCGACCCAGTCGCGCAACCTGCGCCACGGCATGGCCATCGGCGCGGGCCAACCGGTCGATGCCTCGGTCACCGTCGAAGGCGTGATGACCGCCCATGCGGTGGCGGAATCCGGTGCAGATCTTCCCATCACGCAGATGGTCTCAGCAGTGCTGGGTGGCAAGCTGTCATTGTCTCAGGCCGTCGAGGCGCTGCTGTCGCGCCCCCTGAAGCGCGAGAGCGACCGGTTCTGATCCCAGAGAGCATGTCACGCAAAGGCGGGAACCGGTTTTGCGTGACAGACATGCGAACACAAGGGGGTCAGCCCAGCGCCAGCAACCGGTCAACCTGCATGTGCGTCTCCAGATGGTCAGCCAGGGCGTCGAGAGTCTCGTCGACGCCCTGCGCATAGCTGACGGACCCTGTCCCGGCCCCCAGACCGCGCAGGAAGGCGCGCCGAAAGCCGTCAGCGGCAAAAAGCCCGTGCAGGTAGCTTCCCATCACCCGCCCGTCGGCCCGCATCGCTCCCTCGCCCTGCCCCCGCACCTGAAAGAGCGGCCGCGCCCGGTCGGGTCCGTCGCTTTGACCCAGATGAATTTCGTATCCCTCGGCCACCTCGCCGCTGGCGACATGCCGCGCCTCGGTCAGGGTCACGGTCTTGTCCGGCGTCATCACCGTGTCGATGTCCAAGAGGCCCAGACCTGGCACCGAACCCGGCGGCCCCTCGATCCCTTCGGGGTCGGAAATGCTGCGTCCCAACATCTGATAGCCGCCACACAGTCCAATGACCCGCGCCCCGCGCCGCATCGCGGCGGCAAGGTCGATATCCCACCCCTCGGCTCGAAACCGCGCCAGGTCGGCGATGGTGGATTTCGACCCCGGGATCAGCACCAGATCCGCCTCGACCGGCAAGGGTCGCCCGGGCGGGATCACCTCGACCCGCACGCCGGGCTCGGCCATCAGGGGATCGAGATCGTCGAAATTCGCGATCCGCGCCAGTTGCGGCACCACGATGTGAAATCCGCCCCGGCCCGAGTTGGAGCGCAGATCGGCGGCATCCTCGGCGGGCAGGCGATGCGCGTGGGGGAACCAGGGGATCACCCCCAACCCCTCCCAGCCGGTGCGTGCCGCGATCAGCCGGTAACCATCGTCAAAGAGCCGCGGATCGCCGCGGAACTTGTTGATGAGAAACCCCCTGATC
>CALEZJ010000063.1 GCA_937927885.1 uncultured Paracoccaceae bacterium
CTGCAGTTCCAGCAATTCATCCTGCAACTTGGCCCGGATCAGCGGGTCCAGCGCCGAGAACGGTTCGTCCATCAGAAGGATCGGCGCTTCGGTCACGAAGGCGCGGGCCAGGCCGACGCGCTGTTGCATGCCGCCTGACAACTCGCCCACCTTGCGGTCGGCCCAGTTCGCCAGCCCCACGAGTTCCAGTTGCGCCGAGACCTTTTCCGCCCGTTCCTTTCGCCCCATCCCCGCCAGTTCGAGGCCGAGGCCCACATTCTCGCGCACGGTCCGCCAGGGCAGCAGGGCGAATTGCTGGAACACCATGGCCACGCATTCGCGCCTCAGCCGACGCAATTCTGCGGGCTTTGCGGCATTGACCGAGGCACTCCACCCCTCGCCCTGCACGATGATCTCGCCCTGCACGATGGGGTTCAGCCCGTTGACAGCGCGCAGGAGCGTGGATTTGCCAGAGCCCGAAAGGCCCATCAGCACCAGAATCTCGCCCTCGGTCACATCCAGCGTGCAATCGTGCACGCCCAGGATCTGCCCGGTGGCCTTCTGGATGTCGGCGCGCGACTGGCCGGTTTCCATCAGCGGAATCGCCTTCCAGGGGTTGTCGCCGAAGACGATCGACACATGGCGGAACGAGACCGCAACCTTGGGGGATGCGTCGCTCATGACTTGCCCTTCACGCGCAGCATGCGGTCGAGGATGATGGCGACCACCACGATTATCATGCCGGCCTCGAAACCGCGTGCGGTGTCGACCGTGTTGAGGGCGCGCACGACGGGCACGCCCAGCCCCTTGGCGCCGACCAGCGCCGCGATCACCACCATCGACAGCGACAGCATGATCGTCTGGTTAAGCCCCGCCATGATCTGTGGAATGGCAGACGGCAGCTCGACTTTCCACAGCACTTGGCGGCGGGTGCCGCCAAAGCTCTGCACTGCCTCCAGGAGCGGTGCGGGGGTGCGCGAAATGCCCAGGTAGGTCAACCGGATCGGCGCCGGAACGACAAAGATAACCGTGGCGATCAGGCCCGGCACCATGCCCAGACCGAAGAACACGATGGCCGGGATCAGATAGACGAAGGTGGGCAGCGTCTGCATGAGGTCCAGAACCGGTGACACCCAGGCATAAAGCTTTGGTCGATGCGCCAGCCAGATTCCCACAGGAACGCCGATCCCCATGCAGACAATGCATGATGTCAGCACCAGCGTCAGGCTTTCCGACGTCTGCACCCAATAGCCCTGATCGAGGATGAACAGGAACCCGACCAGCACGATCAGACAGACCTTCCAGTTGCGTTGAAGCACCCAGGCCAGCGCCACGAAGAGCGCGACGATCAGCAGGCGGTGAATGTGCTCGGTCCAGAACTCGAACTGCGGCTCAAAGCGGCGGCCGGTCAGCCAGTTCGTTCCCGGAGGACGCAGCAGCAGGGCGAGGATCACGTCGATCAGTCCCTGCAGCAGCGCCGAGAGCCCGTCGAAAAAACTCTGCGCACCACTTTGCACATAATCGAAGGCGCGTCGGGCGGTCGTGCCCACCGGCAAGGATTCGTTCGTGGCCCCCAAAAGCCGCATCGGCAGCCACTGGACGAACCAAATCAGTGCGCCAAAGGCCCAGAGAAAGAGGTCATAGAGCGCGACGGCGCACCAGGACAACGCCTGAAAGATCGACACCAACGCCGTCTTCAACCAATCGAGAACCGCCATCAGAACGCCTTCCCTGTCGGGTTGGGGGCTGGCGCAGGGCCAGCCCCTGCCTTGTCAGTTCAGCGCTGCGGTGACCGCAGCCAGTGCGTCGCCGCCGTCACGGGTGGTCACGCCCGCCAGCCACGGCCCCAGGACCGAGGGGTTGGCAGCCAGCCAGGCGGCAGCAGCGGCCTCGGGGTCGATGCCGTCATTGAGGATCGCGCCCATGATCTCGTTCTCAAGTGCCAGGCTGAATTCGAGGTTGTTCAGCAGCGTTCCGACATTCGGGCACTCGCCGACATAGCCCGCGCGGGTGTTGGTGTAGACTTCGGCACCGCCGAAATCGGGGCCGAACCAGTCGTCGCCGCCGGCCAGATAGGTCATCTGGAAACTGGCGTTCATCGGGTGCGGCTCCCAGCCCAGGAAGACAACCGGCTCACCGCGCGCGTCGGCGCGGGCGACCTGCGCCAGCATCCCCTGTTCCGAGCTCTCGACAACCTCGAACCCGTTCAGGCCAAATGCATCGGCCGCGATCATGTCGAGGATCAGCCGGTTACCATCATTGCCCGGCTCGATGCCATAGATGCGGTCTTGCAACGCATCGGCATTCGTGGCGATGCTGGCGAAATCGGTGATCCCCAGCGCAGCCCCGGCGGCATTGGTCGCCAGCGTGTATTTCGCACCGGCAAGGTTGCGGCGGACCGTGTCGACTGTGCCTGCTTCGCGGTAGGGGGCGATGTCGGCCTCCATCGTCGGCATCCAGTTGCCAAGAAAGACGTCGATGTCGCCAGACGCCATCGAGGTGTAGGTCACCGGTACCGACAGCACCGTGACTTCGGTTTCATAGCCCAGCGCGCCCAGGATCGTGGTGGCGACGGCCGTGGTGGCGGTAATGTCGGTCCAGCCGACGTCCGAAAAGCGCACGACGTCACAGTTGGCGAGGGCAGGGGAACTCATCAACGCCACAAGGGCGGTGGCGGTGCTCAGGCGGGTCAGGGTCATGGTCTCTCCTGTTGCGGCTTTTTGTTGATTGACGAGTCAATAAACGATCGTCTAGGTGGGTGGCAAATGGTTTTGTGGGCCGGACCACCGGTCCCCGCATTGAGGAGCCCGGCATGCCCAGGATCGGCATGGAGCCTATACGACGTGCTTCGCTGATCAAGGCCACAATCGCCGAAATCGGCCAGGTGGGGTCGCTCGAGGTGACGGTCAGCCGCATCGCCAAGCGCGCGGGCATGTCCTCGGCGCTTGCGCATCATTACTTCGGCTCGAAAGAGGCGATCTTTCTGGCGGCAATGCGCCACGTGCTGACGGTCTACGGCGCAGAGGTGCGTGGTGCTTTGGCTGCGGCCGACGGGCCGGTGGCACGCGCCCGCGCGGTGATACGGGCGTCCTTTTCCGCCGCGAACTTTCGCCGCGAAGTGGTCGCTGCCTGGCTGAATTTCTACGTCCTTGCCCAGACCCAGGACGAAGCGCGGCGACTTCTGGCGGTCTATCAGCGTCGGCTCGTGTCCAACCTGTCCCATGCTCTGCGTCCGGTTCTGGGGCCAGAGGCGGGTGAGGTGGCAAGTTCCATCGCGGCGATGATCGACGGCGCCTATCTGCACGCCGCCCTGGGCGAGGGTGCGCCCGATGGTGCCCGGGCTGCAGCGCGGGTCGAATCCTATCTGGCCCTTGCCCTAAGGGGAGACTGAGATGCGCGCCCAACCGGTTGCCAGCCATTTCATCGACGGCGCCTATCCGCATCCGCTGCCCGCGATCCCCGGCCATGAG
>CALEZJ010000064.1 GCA_937927885.1 uncultured Paracoccaceae bacterium
CGGCGGGCGGGGTAGCTTCCAGCTTTGCCCGGCTTGGCGCGATTCTGGCCAGCCGCGGCGGCCCGGGCGCGGGTCAGTATCAACCCGGCCTCGGCCATGGTTTCGGCATCTCGAGCGCGGATCACGCCTTCGGGCGCGTCCACGGCCAGACCAAGAGCGGCGAGAGGAAAGAAGGCTGTGCTCATGGCAGGCTCTCGATCAGGCGCCAGGCCGCCGCCTGCTGGCTGTCGGTCAAGGGCGCAAGCCGGTGCGCGCCGGGAAGGCGGGCTGTCAGGATGCGGCCCAGCAGCGGGTCCTCGGCGCTGACCAGCGCCACCGCGACGCCGCCCGCATGATCCAGGATTGCGCCGGGATCGGTAATCGCCGCCGGTCCCGAGGGGGCAAGTCCCGCCAGAGCCGTGGCAAAGACCGGAGCCTGACGCAACCCGCTTTGCCATGCGGCTTCGCCCAGAACCGCCGCCAGGGCTTCGCGGTCGCTTTTCAGGACGGCGGATTTCAGCCTCGTCTGGTGCACGGCGGCAGCCAGATGGCGTTGCACCTCGGCCAACCGCGCTGCGGGGCTCAGCACCAATTGACAGGCCAGACGACAGGTCGCGCGTGTGGCGAGCAGGTCGCGAAACCCGGGTGCAAAGGCGGCGCGGTCGAAGCCCAACCGCCCGGCCAGAAGCCGGTTCTTCAACCGCAGGGCCAAACCGGAGCCGGGAAGCACCGCCAGTTCGCCGGGGCCGGCGATGTAGGGCACCCCGGGGTCCAGAAGCCCCTCAGGAGCGATCAGCGTCGCAGGCGCGGCAAAGAACGCGGCAAGTGCCAGCGCCACCTGTGCCGAGCCCGTATCCAGCGCCATGTCCTCTCGCTCCGTCTTGAGGGCCTGAGATCAGGCGGCTTCGCCATCGTTGTCGCTGGCGTCCCGGCGCCCGCGACGATTGCGCAGGGCCAGGGCCACCGTGGTTGCCATGAACAGAAGGCAGGCCGCGACAAGTCCGCCGACCAGCGACCAGAAGGGGGTTACCGAACTGCTGCGCACCGAGATGCCGGGGATAGGGGTCTGGTAATCCGACGTGGCGGCGGCGGCTATCGCCGCGGGCTGGGCCTCGACCAGAACCACGGTGACGGCCTCGTATTCCACCCCTTCGATCGAGGACGACACAAGGCGTCGGATCTGCGGCGTCAGGAACTCCAGATCATAGCCCGCCTGCTGGCGGATGAACACGGCTGCTGACGAGGGCCGCGCCTGTTGCCCCAGAGCCGGCTCCTCGGGCATGACAATGTGCACGCGCGCTTCCAGAATACCGTCGATCTGCTGAATGGTTTGCGCGACTTCCTCGCCTAGGGCAAAGACATAGCGAACCCGCTCCTCGAACGGTGACGAGATCATCCCCGAGCGCTGGAATACCTGCCCGATGGACTGACGGTTGCGCTGCGGCAGGCCGTTGCGGTCCAACACCGTCAGCGCAGAAGCGATGTCGCTGCTGTCCACCTGCAGCGTGAACAACCCGTCCCGCACCGGTGTCTTTGACGCTACGATACCGTTCTGCATCAGGACCGCCATCATCTGGTTGGCCTCACGCTCGGTGATGTTGGAATAGAGATCGGTCTTGCACCCGGCAAGAAACAGCAGCGCAACCAGAACCAGCAGTGAATGTCGCATCATGTTCGCAGTCAACTCCCTGCCGGTGCCCGGTTTCGCCCGGATCACTGGCCCTTCATCAGCGCATCCAGCGCCTGTGTCGATTTGCCGGCCAGTTTCGAACTGACATCGACCAGCACGGTATAGCGCACCACCTCGGCCTGCAGGCTCATCAGCGTGCGCGCGTCCAGCACCTGCCCGCTGCTGATGTCGGCGACGGCATTGGTCTGGGTGTCGAAGATGCTGCGCAGCCGTCCCAGGCCGTCGAGGATCGATTGACCCGGCCCCTCGTCGACAAGATCGAGCCCGCGCACCGCCCGCTCGGCGGCCGAGGTGGTCTCGACCGGGGTGCCCGCGCCGGGCACCGCAGTCAGCGGTACCGCGTCGGTAACCGACCCGGTCTGCTGCACCTGCGCGAACTGTACCGGGGTCACCCTCGAAGCAGCGTGCATCGCCTCGTCGAAACGGGCGACCGAACCGCCGGGCGCAAAGGCGCGCCCCAGCCCTGTTCCATCGAGCGCGGGAAGCATGGTCGAGGTGTCGAGCCCTTGAGCGGGCAGGATACCGGTCGCCGCAGCGTTGATCCAGCTCATCTTGTCTCTCTCCGACTGTGCCCGCCGGGGGCAGCCCTGCCGTTAACCTTCGCGCCTCTTTCACCGAACCCGCAAGGAAAATCCCTGCGGGCAACCGTCAATTTCCGTCCAGTGCCGTATCGGCAATAGCCTTCAGTGCCGTATCGGCCCCCGAGGCAGCCAGTTCGTCCCGCAGTTCGCGCGCCAACGCCAGATCGCCCAGACGGGCCAGCGCCAGCACGCGGAAGGCCAACACCGCCTCTGTTTGCGGGGCTGCGCGCAGCAGGGCGGCGGCGCGATCCGGGGCGCCCTGCGCCAGCGCGGTCAGGGCAAGGCCGATTGGCGCAGCCTCTTGATCCGGGCGCAGTGCGGCGAGGGCGGTAAAGACCATCTGCGCCGGTCCGGTAAGTCCCCGGCCGATCCCCAGAAAACCGATTTCCGCCAGAAGCTTCGCCTCATCGGCGTCAACATCTATTGCCATGAACGCCCTTCTTGCCCCAAGGTTCGCGGGCAGACTGCCACGAAGCCCTGCGGCCCCGGATGACTTATGTCACACAGGAACCGACCCGTCGGTGTTAGCGCATTGAACAGGACCAGGGACGCCCGCTGCACGTTCCGCCACAGCGACTGATTCCAGCCGGAGCTCGCCAATTGCAAAGGTTTCTCGCCTCCCTGTCGAAACGCAACGACGTGGTGCTGGCGTTCCTGCTGATCTGCATCGTCTTCATGATGATCCTGCCGTTGCCAACGGTGCTGGTCGACGTGTTGATCGCCATCAACCTGTGCCTGTCGGCGATTTTGCTGATGGTGGCGATCTATCTGTCGGATGTGGTGAAATTCTCGGCCTTTCCGTCGATCCTGCTGTTGACCACGTTGTTCCGCCTGGCCCTGTCGATCACCACGACCCGGCTGATCCTGCTTCAGGCCGATGCGGGCCAGATCGTGGAGACCTTCGGCAATTTCGTCGTGCAGGGGAACCTCGTTGTTGGCGCGGTGATCTTTCTGATCCTGACCATCGTCAACTTCATGGTCATCACCAAGGGCGCCGAACGCGTGGCGGAGGTGTCCGCGCGCTTCTCGCTCGACGCGATGCCCGGCAAGCAGATGTCGATCGACAGTGACATGCGTGCGGGCATGATCGAGATTTCCGAGGCCAAGCGACGGCGCAGCAAGCTGGAAAAGGAAAGCCAGCTTTACGGCGCGATGGACGGGGCGATGAAATTCGTCAAGGGCGATGCCATCGCGGGCCTCATCATCATCTTTGTCAACATCACCGGCGGGATCATCGTCGGTACGGCACAGATGGGCATGACCATGGGCGAAGCGCTTCAGGTCTTTGCCATCCTGACCGTGGGCGACGGTCTGGTCAGCCAGATCCCGGCGCTGTTCATCGCCATCACCGCGGGTTTCATCGTCACGCGCGTGGCGTCGGACGACAACGAGAACCTGGGGTCCGACATCGCGCGTCAATTGGTGGACGAGCCAAAGGCCCTGATGATCGCGTCCGCCGTCCTGCTGGGGTTTGCGGCGGTTCCCGGGTTTCCGCCGGTCATCTTCATCATCCTCGCGCTGGCAACCGGGATCGGCGGCTTTACCATGCAGCGCAATCGCGCGCGGGCGAAGAGGACCAGCAGCGACAGCAGCATGCCCGCGCTGGCCGCCGCTGCCAGCCCTCAGTTGCAGATGCCGGTGTTTCCTGAAAAGGGCGGCAAGGACGATGCCGAGGTCGAGGTCGTCGAGCCCGTCACCTTCGCCCTGACCGTGCCGCTGATCGTCGACATCAGTTCGTCGGTGCGCAATTATATCCAGCCCAAACGTCTGGATGCCGAGGTCGCGAAGGTGCGTCGCGCTTTGTATTTCGATCTGGGCGTCCCGTTCCCGGGTGTGCACCTGCGGCTGAACGACACGCTGGAG
>CALEZJ010000065.1 GCA_937927885.1 uncultured Paracoccaceae bacterium
TGGTGTTCGCCGCTGGTCGATGCTGCGGTGTTCTCCTGCGATTTCGAGGAACGCGAGATGCTGCTGGCCGCTGATCCCGACACCTTCTGCCTGCATCCGCATTATGCGCCGCATCGTTATGTGTTGGTCAGGGCCGGGCGGGTCGATCCTGACTGGGCACGGGTTCGGATGGTCCGTCGCTGGCGCGAGTTGGCACCGAAGCGGTGGTTGAAGAACTGGGACGCGGTGCATTGCGGCTGACCGGGCAGGGGGGCATTCTGCCCCCTCGGACTGCGACCTCCCCCATGAGGGTGTCAGCGGCACCAAGATGGGGTGTCAGGCGCGCAGTTGCTGGCCGTCGTGGCTGATGGGAGTTGCGGCGACGAGTGTGCCGGTGGGGTGGTCGGTGGCGAAGGTCACCTCGGTGAATTGCTCGGTGCGGCCCATGCGGGGGCTTTCCATCAGCACACGGTGCGGGCGACCGATCTGGGCGGCAAGATGGTGTGCCGCAAGATCGGCGCCAAGGGCGCGCAGTCGCGCGGCGCGGTCCTTGATCTGGGCGCCGGGGACCTGGGGCATGCGTGCGGCCGGGGTACCCTTGCGCGGGGAATAGGGAAATACGTGCAGCCAGGTCAGGCCGCAGTCGCGCGCCAGGCCAAGGGTGTTTTGAAACATCGCCTCGGTTTCGGTCGGGAACCCCGCAATCAGATCGGCGCCGTAAACCAGATCGGGGCGGGCCGCGCGCATTTCAACGCAAAAGCGGATGGCGTCGTCACGCAGGTGACGGCGCTTCATGCGTTTCAGGATCAGATCATCACCCGCCTGTAGCGACAGGTGCAGGTGCGGCATCAGACGAGGTTCGGTGGCGATGGCCTCGATCAGCGCCGGGTCGGCCTCGACCGAGTCGATGGAACTGATGCGCAGGCGTGGCAAATCGGGCACCAGTTTCAGGATGCGCCGGACGAGGTCGCCCAGTTTGGGCGCTGCCGGAAGGTCTGCGCCCCACGAGGTCAGGTCCACCCCGGTCAGCACCACTTCCAGATACCCCGCGCCGACAAGTCGCTTGATCTGCTCGACCACTACCCCCGCCGGGACAGACCGAGAATTGCCCCGCCCATAAGGAATGATGCAGAAGGTGCAGCGATGATCGCAGCCGTTCTGCACCTGCACATAGGCGCGGGCGCGGCTGCCGAAACCGTCGATCAGATGACCTGCGGTCTCGCGCACGGACAGAATGTCGTTGACCTGCACGCGCTCGGTCTGGCCGATCAGATCAGGGGCCAGGCCGCGCCAGACCTCGGGCTGCATCTTCTCGTGGTTGCCAATGACGCGTGCGACCTCGGGCATGGCGGCAAAGGTCTCCGGCTCGGTCTGCGCGGCGCAGCCGGTGACGATGATCGTCGCCCCCGGGTACTCACGCGCGATCTTGCGGATTTCCTGCCGGGCCTTGCGCACGGCCTCGGCAGTCACCGCACAGGTGTTGACGACATGGGCATTGGCAACCCCGGCTGCCTCGGCCAGTGCTTTCATCGCCTCGGTTTCATAGGCGTTCAGGCGGCAGCCCAGCGTGGTAAAGATCGGGGCGTTCACAAGGTGGCCAGAAAGCTGGGGGTCAGGGCGGCGGTGTAGACATCCGCGACCGGGCCTGTCAGCCAGACGCCATCCGCCCGCCAGTCTGCGATCAGTTGTCCACCGTCCAGATCCATCACTACACGCCGCCCGGTCAGGCCACGCCGCGCCGCAGCCACGGCGACCGCGCAAGCGCCCGATCCGCAGGCCAGCGTCACGCCCGTGCCCCGCTCCCACACCCGCATTCGGAGATGGTCGGGGCCGATCAAGCTGGCAAATTCGACATTGGTGCGGGCAGGAAAAAGCGGGTCGTGTTCGAACCGGGGCCCGTCGATGGTCAGGGCCACTGTCTCGGCATCGGGGACAAGGAAGACGCAATGCGGATTGCCCATGCCTACGGCAACCGGGGCGCCAGGCAAGGGAAGCGACAGAGTGTCATGTGGGGCGTCGAGCGGGATCCGGCTCCAGTCGTCGATCGGCGGACCCATGTTGACCCAGACACGGCCCTCGTGTCGCACCGCTTCCAAGAGGCCCCGTTCGGTGCGGATTGTCAGCGCCTCGCGACCGGTCGCTTCCATGACCAGCCACGCAACGCAGCGGGTCGCGTTTCCGCACGCCCCCGCCATGGTGCCGTCACTGTTCCAGAAATCGAGTGCAAGATCGGCGTCGTCGCAATCGCGCAGCTCCGCCAACTGATCGAACCCCACCCCCCGGCGCCGGTCACCGAGCGCGCGCGCCAGCCCGGGCGTGGTCAAAGCTGCCCGGCCACGCGAATCCAGAACGACAAAGTCGTTGCCAGCGCCGTGCATCTTGCGAAAGGTCAAACCCTGAGTCATGGCGCCGGATATAGGCCAATCCGCGTCGTCGTGCCAGTGGTTGCCTTTCCCGGGTGTCTGGGCGACCCGAGGCAAGAAACCCTTCACGCAACCGGCACTTGCGTGCTTTAGGGCATCGAGTCTAGACTTCGGGCTGATCCGCTGGGGGGCCGGTCCCGGCAATGGGGTGCCCGGCGCAGCGGGTGATTTTCGAAGCCTTTTTCAACACACTTTCAAGGAGGACCCATGCGCAACCTGTTCACTGTGGCGACTGCGGGGGTGATCGCTCTTGGCGCGATGCCCGCGCTGGCGCAAGGCACGACTGAAACAGTCACCCTGACCATGCAGGTCGACCAACCGTCGTTGTTTGATACGAACCGGCGCGACACCTTCCGCACCACGCTTGACGACCGTTCGGGCACCACGACGCTGGAGGTGATCTGTTCCGCAGGCAGTTCGTCGCTGTTCGGCTTGTCGCGGCGCGACGAGGCTTGTGCGGTCACCGGAACGGGTACGATCAAGAACCCCAACAACCCCAGCCAGTCGGTGCAGCGGATCGACTATTCGGGTGGGTTCACCGTGGTTGCGGCGCAAGACGGCTTTACCGACATGCGTACTCTTGCGGCAGGCTATCGCCGCGTCGGATCGGCCCCGCAAGAGAACGTAACCTTTGGTGGCAATCTGGTGATGAACCCGGAATCACCCAGCCCCTCTGCGCAGGAACTGGGGCGCGGCGCGCTTGCCTATCTGCAGCGCAGCGCAGGATCCGGCGCGCCGGTCACCTATGACACGCGCATCGATTCGATCCGCTTTCAGGATGTGATGATCCCGCATGTCGGCCACGCGAATTCGGTCGCCTGCCGCTGGACTGGTGACTGGATCTATTCCTATGCCGCCGAATCTTGGAACGGCGCCTTTGACATCACCTGTGGCAATGACCGCTACCGGATCGAGGGCAACATGTCGCTGGGCGAGGCCCCGGCCGGTTCGTCGCACAACGAGGAATATGTCATCAATCTGATCGTCCCGGGCGGCGCGGGTGGTGGCGATCCCTTTGCCGCGCCGGACCCATTTGCAACCGTGGACGGCATCACCGGTACGCTGCAGATGGTCAATTCGGGTCGGCAGCGCGACGGCATCTATACCAACGTCGCTGTCAGCGGGCAGTTGGTCGGCACTAACCTGCCGCTGGAAGTGGTGCGTGGATGGGGCCAGATCATCGCCATTCTGGGCCGCTCGTTCATGGGTGAGTGACAGAGAGTTGCCGGGCGCCATTTGGCGCCCGGCCGATCCATCAGCCGCTGACCCCAGGTGCGAGCCGATCGCGGAGCACGTCGGCCAAAGGGCGCAACTGGCGCGCCAGAGGGCTCGAATCGCGCCATATCATGCCGATCGTGCGCGAGGGTTGGGGATCTGGAAAGCGTGCAACCGCCACCGCGGCCGAGCGCGTTTCCACCGGCACGGCCATGTCAGGGATCAGCGTCACGCCGATTCCGGCGCCGACCATCTGCACCAGGGTGGACAGTGACGATCCTTCCAGCAATTCACGGGGCAAGGTCGTTTGCAGGCTGCAGAACGACAACGCCTGGTCGCGGAAGCAATGCCCCTCTTCCAACAGCAAGAGCCGCATTTCCCGCAGCATCTCGGGGCTCGGGACAGGTTTTGCCTCGTCCGCCAAGGGGCGTACCAATACGAAGGTTTCTGAAAACAAAGGCGTTTCGGCCAGTCCGGGTTCATTGACCGGCAGAGCGACGATGGCTGCATCCAGTTGCCCCTGCATGACCGAGCGCAGCAACCGCGACGTGACGGATTCGCGCACATGCAGGTCGAGGCCCGCGTTGGTCTGGGCAAGAACACCGATCAACCGGGGCAGCAGGTAGGGCGCAACCGTGGGAATCACCCCCAGCCTGAGCCGACCTACCAGGCGCTGCCGCGATGCGCGGGCAAGATCTCCCAATTCGTCAACTGCGTGCAGGATCTCACGCACGCGCAGGGCGAAATCCTCGCCAAAGGCGGTCAGCCGTACTTGTCGCGACCCTCGTTCAAAGAGAGGTGTCCCGAGGGATTCCTCCAACTCCTTGATCTGCATGGACAAGGCGGGCTGAGTGATGGCGCAGACCTCGGCCGCCCGGCCGAAATGGCCCTGCGCGGCAAGGGCTTCGAAATAGCGAAGCTGACGAAGGGTCAGGTTTTTCATCAGAATATCTTATAGTCATGATCAGGAAATACAACTTACCCTGATGAATTTCCTTTGCTAGAAACGTTCTAATGAAGGAAGCGGGTGGCTTGAACTCGCCCGATACGTCAGCGAGCCAATCGCGATACGCGATAGCCAGCAGCGTCCTTCACCACGACACTGAACCATGAATCGGAGAGAGAGCAATGGACGGAGCACAGGCTGGCAAATGCCCGGTGATGCACGGCGGCAATACTGCAACCGGCAAGGATGTGATGGAATGGTGGCCCAACGCGCTGAAGCTCGACATCCTCCATCAGCACGACACCAAGGGTAACCCGCTGAAAGGCTTTGACTATCGCGAAGCGGTCAAGAGCCTCGACTATGAAGCGCTGCGCGCCGACATGCATGCGCTGATGACCGATTCCAAGGATTGGTGGCCGGCTGACTGGGGCCATTATGGCGGCCTGATGATCCGCATGACCTGGCATGCTGCGGGCACCTATCGCCTTGCCGACGGACGGGGCGGGGCCTCGACCGGCAACCACCGCTTTGCTCCGCTCAACTCGTGGCCCGACAACGCCAACCTCGACAAGGCGCGCCGCCTGCTGTGGCCGATCAAGAAGAAGTACGGCAACAAGATCAGCTGGGCCGACTTGATGGCGCTGGCGGGCACGATGGCCTACGAATCGATGGGCCTGAAGACCTTTGGCTTTGCCTTTGGCCGCGAGGACATCTGGGCGCCGGAAACCGACGTCTACTGGGGTTCGGAAAAGGAATGGCTGGCGCCGTCCGAGAATCGGTATGCCGACCTTGCCAACCCCGCGACCCTGGAGAACCCGCTTGCCGCGGTTCACATGGGTCTGATCTACGTGAATCCCGAAGGCGTGAATGGCCAGCCTGACCCGGCCCGCACGGCGCTGCACGTGCGCGAAACCTTCGCGCGCATGGCGATGAACGACGAGGAAACCGTGGCGCTGACCGCGGGGGGCCACACCGTCGGAAAGGCGCATGGCAATGGCAACGCGGGCAATCTGGGGCCCGCGCCTGAGG
>CALEZJ010000066.1 GCA_937927885.1 uncultured Paracoccaceae bacterium
CGGTTGGTTCGTGCAATCGTGATGTTGCCAAACGACCCGCTGCACTTGAGCTTTCTTGCCCTCGCTGTCACGATCCTGTCCTATCCACTGGTGGTCTGGGTTCTGCAAGGCGTGCTGCGCGTACGAAAACCCGCGACCGGTGAAGTCGACGAACTGGGGCGCAGGCTGTGAAACGACCGGCACGCGATAACGAGGACAGCGAGCGGCTGATCTCGCGCCGTGCGGCGCTTTTAGGCGGTGCGCAACTGGTGTTTGCCGGGGTTCTGGTTCTGCGCCTGCGTGCGCTTCAGTTGGGTCAGGCCGAGGAATACCGCCTGCTGGCCGACGAAAACCGCATAAATATCCGGCTTCTTCCGCCCTCGCGCGGGGTGATTCAGGATCGTGCGGGGGCGGTTCTGGCGGCGAATGTGCAAAATTACCGCGTCGTCCTGGTGCGTGAGGATGCGGGCGCGCCACGCCCCGCGCTGGAGCGTCTGGCCCAGATCATCCCGCTGACGCCGGAACAGATCGACCGGGCCGAGCGTGAGGTGATGCGCAACCGTCCCTTTGTTCCGGTGACTGTGGTCGATCAGTTGAACTGGGAAGAGGTCGCGCGCATCGCCGCCAACGCCCCCGCCATGCCCGGCATCTCGCCCGAAGTTGGTTTCAGCCGGTTCTATCCCTTCGGGCCGGAATTTGCCCATACAGTGGGATATGTCGGTCCGGTGTCGGAACGCGATCTGGCGGAACGCGAGACGGTAGACCCGCTTCTCACCATCCCGCGTTTCCAGATCGGCAAGATCGGGGTCGAGCGGGAGCGCGAGGAAGATCTTCGCGGCAGCGCAGGTCACCGGCGCATCGAGGTCAACGCCGTGGGCCGCGAGATGCGCGAATTGGACCGGCAGGAGGGGCGTCCGGGATCGCTGGTGCAATTGACGCTGGACCGTCCGCTACAGGCCTTTTCCCTGGCGCGGCTGGGCGAGGAAAGCGCGGCCGCAGTGGTGATGGAGATCGCCACCGGAAATATCCTGGCGCTAGCCTCGTCGCCCTCGTTCGACCCGAATCTATTCGTTCGCGGCATTTCGGTGGCCGATTTCAACGCATTGCGTGACAATGACCATCGACCGATGTCGAACAAGGCAGTGCAGGGCGCCTATCCTCCGGGTTCTACCTTCAAGATGGTCACCGCGCTGGCTGCCTTTGATGCGGGGCTGGCCAGCCCTGAGGAACGGGTCTTTTGCCCCGGATACCTCGAGGTCAGCGACAGGCGGTTTCATTGCTGGAACCGCAACGGTCACGGGCGGGTCAACCTGACGTCGGCCCTGTCCGAAAGCTGCGATGTGTATTTCTATGATCTCGCGCAGCGAGTCGGAATCGACAGGATCAACGCCATGGCCGAAAGGCTGGGTCTGGGCATCCGCTATGACCTGCCGCTGTCGGGGATTTCCTCGGGGCTGAATCCGTCCCGCGAATGGAAGCGCGTGCGTCGCGGGGCCGAATGGGTGGTGGGCGACACGATCAATGCCTCCATCGGGCAGGGTTATGTGCTGACCACGCCCCTGCAACTGACGGTAATGACCGCGAGACTGGCCACCAACCGCGTGATCCAGCCCCGGTTAGTCCAGGCTGTCGACGGTGTTGAACAGCCGATCCCCGAGCAGCCAGCGCTGGGCTTGTCGCCCGCTGCCTTGGCACAGGTGCAGCGCGGTATGTGGGAGGTGACCAATTCTCAGCGCGGCACCGCTTACAGTTCACGCATCGTGACCGATGACATGCGCATGGCGGGCAAGACCGGCACCAGCCAGGTGTTTTCGATCACCGCCGCGGAACGCGCCTCCGGCATCCGCCGACAGGACCAACTGCCCTGGAACCGGCGCGATCACGCGCTGTTCGTCTGCTACGCGCCGGATGTCGCCCCCCGTTATGCGGTGACCGTGGTGGTGGAACACGGCGGCGGGGGCAGTTCCGTGGCGGCCCCCATCGCCCGCGACATCGTGCTGGCCGCGCAGGCCGGGGGGCTGCCGCCGCTCGAAGCCTATCCGCAGCCGCAGAGGAACCGCATCGAGACCATGCTGCGCGAGATCGAATCGCGCATCGGTCCGCCCGCCTCGCCAAATGGGTTGAGAGGGCGCGCATGAGCTATCTGGAATACAATATCAAACGCACGCCCACCGGTTTGGCCAAGGTGCTCTATGTCAACTGGGCGCTGGTTCTGTTGCTCAGCGCCGTGGCCTCGATCGGGTTCCTGCAACTCTATTCGGTCTCGGGCGGCAATTTCGAACGCTGGACGGAACCGCAGATGCAGCGCTTTGGTTTCGCGCTGGTGGTGATGTTCGTGGTCGGCTTCGTGCCCCTGTGGTTCTGGCGTTCGATGGCGGGGCTGGCCTATGCAGTGTCGGTTATCCTGCTACTGGGTGTCGAGTTCTTCGGCTCGATTGGCATGGGCGCGCAGCGCTGGCTGGTCATCGGACCCTTGCGCCTGCAACCCTCCGAGATGACCAAGATCACCATCATCCTGGCAATGGCTGCGTATTACGACTGGCTCGACGTGTCCAAGGTTTCGCACCCGCTCTGGGTGGCGGTGGCGGGTGCGCTGATCCTGTTTCCGGCGTTTCTGGTGTTCAAGCAGCCCGACCTTGGAACGGCGTTAATCATCGTCGGCGGAGGCGCCATCGTCATGTTCGTGGCCGGGGTCAGCCTTTGGTATTGGGGCGGCATGGCCGTGATCGGCGGCGGACTGGTCTCGCTGGTGTTTGCATCCCGTGGAACGTCGTGGCAATTGCTGCGTGACTACCAGTTCCGTCGCATCGACGCATTTCTGGATCCGTCTCTGGACCCTCTGGGCAGTTCCTATAACATCAACCAGGCGATGATCGCGCTGGGGTCTGGGGGTTGGTCGGGGCGCGGCTTCATGCAGGGCACGCAGTCGCGGCTGAACTTCCTGCCGGAAAAGCACACCGACTTCATTTTCAATACACTTGCCGAGGAAATGGGTTTTGTCGGCAGCACGTTCCTCCTGGTCTTGTACCTGGGGATTCTGGCCGTCTGCATCGTGGCTGCGATCCAGTCAAAGCACCGTTTCGCGGCCCTTCTGATCCTTGGCATCGCCGGGAACTTCTTTCTTTATTTCGGGGTGAACATGGCGATGGTGATGGGGCTGGGGCCGGTCGTTGGCGTTCCCTTGCCGTTGGTCAGTTGAGGTGGATCGTCTATGCTGATGATCATGATCGGCTTTGGACTGGTGCAGTCGGCCTGCATCCACCGCCCGAGGGAGCGCGCATGAGCCTGACCCTGCTTTTTGCCGCCGGCGCGGCCCGCTGGCGTGAGTGGGAGGCGCCCCTGCGCCGCGCTTTGGATGGTCTCGACGTCGAACTGGTGACCGATGCCGCGCCCGCGTCGGTCGATGCGATCATCTATGCGCCGGGCGGCGATACGCCCACGGATTTCACGCCTTTCACCCGCTGCAAGGCCGTGCTCAGCCTTTGGGCCGGGGTCGAACGGATCGTCGGCAATGCCACGCTGACCATGCCCCTGTGCCGGATGGTCGATCCGGGGTTGACGCAGGGGATGGTCGAGTACGTCACCGGCCACGCTCTGAAGGTTCACCTGGGCATCGGCCAGCGCGCAACCAGATGGAACCCGGTCGTGCCGCCTCTAGCCCGCGACCGCGTGGTGGCCATGCTGGGACTGGGCGAGCTTGGGGCCGCGTGTGGGCGCGCGCTGGCGGGGCTGGGATTTCAGGTTCTGGGCTGGAGCCGAACCCCCCGCGCCATGCCCGGTATCAAATGTCACCATGGCACCGATGGGCTGCGCACCGTGCTGTCGCGCGCGCAGATCGTCGTCACGCTGATGCCTGCGACACCGGCCACGACCAACCTCCTGAACGCCGAGACCCTGTCCTGGCTGCCGCGCGGGGCGCATGTCATCAACCCCGGCCGCGGGGTGCTGATCGACGATGACGCGCTGCTGGCCGCGCTGGACTCCGGCCACGTCGTCAGCGCCACGCTGGATGTGTTTCGCACCGAACCCCTGCCCGAGGGGCATCCCTATTGGTCGCATCCCTCGGTGACTGTTACCCCCCACATCGCCGCCGAGACGCGCCCCGACTCCGCTGCGCGCATGGTGGCCGAGAACGTGCGGCGATTGATCGCGGACGAGCCCCTGCTGCATGTGGTAGACCGCGCGGCTGGCTATTGATGCAGGTCGCGGTTGTCGGTGCAGGGATCATCGGGCTGACGGTGGCGCATCGGCTGGCGGGTCAGGGCCATGAGGTGACGGTGATTGCCCCGGACCAGCCGCACCACGCCTCGACGGGAAACGCGGGCACCATCGCCGGCTATGCTGTCGATCCGGTGGGCACGCCGGAGGTGCTGCGCGACATTCCTTCGCTGTTGTTCAGCAGGACCTCGCCCCTTGCGATCCATCGGCCTTCGGTGCTGTCACTGGCGCCCTGGCTGGCGCGTTTCCTGCGCCAATGCCTGCCAGCTGCCGCGCAACGCAACCGGCTGGCGCTGGCCAAACTGCTGGCCGGAGTGAGCGAAGCCTGGCAGGAGCTTGCGCGGGCGGTGGGGGCAACGGCTCTGCTGCGCGAGAGCGGCGCGATCTATGCCTATGACAGCGCGCAGGCGCTGGCGGCCACCATACCGGGGCTGGAGCGCCGCCGCGCGCTGGGCGCGCCGGTCGAGGTGCTGAGCGCCGAGGCCCTGAGCGCGCTCGAGCCCGGCCTGCCGTCGGGTCGTTTTGCCGGGGGCGCTCTGTTCCCCGGCACGCTCTGGCTGACCGATCCGGCGCGCATGCTGGATCATCTGGCCAGCACGCCCCGCCTGCGGGAGAAGGTGACGGCGCTGCGTCGGCTGGGAGCGGGTTGGCGGATCGAAACCGACGCGGGCGCGCATCAGGCCGAGGCGGTGGTGCTTGCGGCGGGGGCGTGGTCGGCGGGGCTGCTGCGGCCTTTGGGCGTGCGCATCCCGCTGACCGCCGAGCGCGGCTATCATCTGGAGTACGACCTGCCAGCGATGCCCCTGACCCGACCGGTCTGCCCGGTGTCGCGCGGGTTCTACATGGTGCCGATGGCCACCGGCCTGCGCGCGGCGGGGACAGTGGAACTGGGCGGCATCGGCGCGCCGCCTTCGCCGCACCGATGGGAGAGGCTGGACGAGGGGATGCGCGGAGTCTTCCCTCACCTGCCGCCCCCTGTGCGGCGCTGGATGGGGCTGCGCCCCTCGATCCCCGACAGCTTGCCGGTGATCGGCCCGGCGCTGCCCGGCCTGATCCTGGCCTTTGGCCATGGCCATATCGGCCTGACCCTGGCGCCGCGCACGGCGGACCTGGTGGCGCAGGTGCTGGGGGGGCGCACGCTACCCCTCGCCGTCAGCCCGCAGCGGTTCTGACGGGTCTTTTATCTTTCGGTCAAAATGCTAGCCTGCGCCAAAGCGAACAGGGAGACCCACATGACTGTCCATATCGGCGCCAGGCCTGGCGACATCGCCCCCACTGTGCTGATGCCCGGGGATCCGTATCGTGCGCGCTGGGCGGCGCAGAAATTTCTGGAGAACCCGGTGCTGGTCAACGAGGTGCGGGGCATGCTGGCCTACACTGGTACTTGGCGCGGCAACCTGGTGACGATCCATGGCTCGGGCATGGGGATGCCGTCGTTTTCCATCTATGCCAACGAGTTGATCCGCGATTACGGAGCCCAGACGATCATCCGCGTCGGCTCGGCCGGCGGAATGCAGGAAAGCGTCAAGATCCGTGATGTGGTGTTGGCGATGACCGCCTCGACGCTGGGATCGCCGTCCCGGGCGATGTTCCGCGAGTTGAATTTCGCGCCTTGCGCCGACTTCGGCCTGCTCGCGGCAGCGCACAAGGTGGCGCTGGACAAGGGGATTCCGGTGCACGTTGGCGGGATCTATTCGTCGGATGTGTTCTATGACGAGCGCGACGATCTGAACACCATCCTGCGCCGCCACGGTGTCTTGTGCGTCGAGATGGAGACAGCCGAACTCTATCACCTGTGCGCCCGGTATGGGGTGCGGGGGCTGGGGGTGCTGACAATCTCGGATCATCTGCTGACGCACGAAGCCTTGCCCGCCGCCGACCGCGAGCAAAGCTTTGGCGGCATGATCGAGATCGCGTTGGGCGCGGCTTTTTCCTGAGCCTCAGGGATTGGCCACCGGCAGGCCCGAGGGCACCGCGACCGGCACACCCAGCCTTCCGGTGGTCGCCACAGGGTCTGTCAGGCTGCCAAGAAAGGCCACCAGCGCCGCAATTGAATCTGGGTCAGGCTGCCAACCAGGCGTTGCGGCGGCGGCGATGGCCTGCGTGGCCTCGGGATCGTCCAGAATGCGCCAATCGTTCACGGGCAGGTCGGGAAGCACCGCCCAGGTGCGGTCATAGTCGAGAATCGCGCGTCCTGTGGTGTGGGTGGCCAGAAAACCCTCCAGAGTCGCATGTGCGCCCGCGTGGCTGTAGGGCGCTGTCAGCGCGACATTTCGAAGGGCAGGGGTGCGGAAGGCATACCAGTCCGCCGGGTCGCCGGTGACGCGAAACCGCCCCTCGTCGCGGGCATGGGATTCGAACCGCGCGCCCTTGCCCGGCCCCAGTTGCGGCGCGGCCATGGGGTGAAAGCCATGGTCGGTCAGGAACGGCCCGGAGTGGCAGTCCACGCAACCAGCGGAGCCATAGAACAGGTCCATCCCAAGCGCCGCAAGTGGTTCCAGCGTGATTTCTCCGCGCAGAACGGCGTCAAAGGGCGCGGTGTCGGACCTGAATTCGAACTCCATGAACGCGGCGATGGCATTCGAGATGTCGGTAAAGGCGATGGGCTGGCCTGCGGCGATGGCGGGATAGGCAGCAGCAAACTGTTCCGCATAGGCCGGAATTGCCGCGACGCGCTGTGAAATGCGGTCCCAGGCGCCACCGGGGCCGTTGATCATCCCCAGCCGCACCGCCTGCGCGATCTCGTTTTCCGAATAATGCCCGGCCATTTCGTCCGGCGACAGGACTGGGAACATGGTCTGCGCGCTTAGCATGCTGGCGAACCCAGCCATCATGTCTTCATCCAGAGGGGTGCGCATGCCACCGGGGCGCCCGTCGTCCAGTTCGACCCTGCCATCGTGAAACAGCGAAGCATATTCCAGCGCGCCAAGATTCCACAGCGCCTGCGCGTTGCGGGGGATGCGTTGTTCGGGCGGATTGGCGGGATCGGCGCGGCGGCGGGGGCCCAGTTCGATGCCACCGTCGCCAATGCCCAAAGAAAGGCCGTCACCGGTGCCGAGAGCTGGATGGTGGCAGGTCGCGCAGGACACCTCGCGGTTGCCGGAGAGGATGGGATCGTAGAACAGGAGCTGCCCGAGCGCCGCCTCGATCGCGTTGACCGGTCGGAAATCGGCATCGGTCAGGGGTGGCGGCACTTGAGCACCTGCCTGCCCCGCCGCCAGCACCACGCCCCAGACGAATCGCCGCATGTCGCCCTCCGTTAGCGCCAACGTCGCATAACTGGGGCGGGTTCGGCAACTAGAGAACCCAGTGCAACACTAGGCTGACGCTGAACACCGACAACGCGGTCGACACCACGAGAGCCGTCGAGGTTACGGCGCCCAGACCAAAGGGCGTGGCCAGCAGGGGATAGATGGTTAACATGGGCACGGCGGCAAAGAGAATGCCGACCGGTATCAGCGCGGACGGAACACCCGGCACCAGAATCAGCGCCAGCGCCACCAGTGCCGGGTGCAGCACCAGCTTGCCCAGCGTGATTGCCGTGGTGCGCCGCCAATGGCCACTGATCGACAGCCGCGCCATCGTGCCGCCGATGACGAACAAGGCCAGTGGCCCGGCTGCCCCCGCCAATGTGACGATGGCGCTTTCCACCGGCGCACCCAGCCGCAGGCCGCTGACCCGAACCGCCAGCGCCAGTGCGACGCCGATCAACAGAGGGTTCGCTATGATCTGGCGCCCGGCCTGCGCCAACAGGGGGCCGATCCGCCGACGCTGTCCGGCCATGCCCGCCGCCAGCACCGCGAAGGGCAGCGTCAGCACGTTTTCAATCGTCATGGTCATGGCAAAGACCGTCCCCGCCTCAGGGCCAAAGACCAGTGCCGCGATTGGAAATCCCAGAAAGCCGCTGTTCGAATTGCCCATCCCCATGGCCAGAATCCAGCCTTCTGGGGCCGATGGACGCAGGATCACCCGCACCAGCGCATACCCTAGAACCATCGTCAGGATCGAGGCTGCGGCATAGGCCGCCATGAACGGCAGGCTGAGCGCCGCATCGCGGGGCAAGGCCACCGCGCGAAAGATCAGCGCAATGAGGGCGACCTTCAGCGTGAACTGGCCCAGCCCCGCGATCATCGCGCCGTCCAGATACCCGGAGCGCACCGAGGCAAAGCCGACCAGGATCAGCAGATAGATCGGCAGCGTGGTCAGGAAGATGTCGAGCATTGCGCGAGGCCCCTGGGTGGCTGGCCCCGCCTAGCACGGGTTACCGCGAGGGGCGAGGGGGTCAGTCGGCCTGCGGGCGGGTATAGACCTGTCGCAGGCGCGTGGCATGCGCGGCAGCGACATGGGCACGCATCGCGGCCTCGGCGCCGACCTCGTCACGCCGCTCCAGAGCCTCGAGAACGGCGGCATGCTCGCGCCCGGCCGCGTCGGCACGTTCGGGTTCGTTCAGTGTCGACGGGCCCAGGATAAGCAGCGTCTTTTGCAGGCCAGCGACGGAGCGCGCCAGATACCGATTGCGTGCGGCAGACAGCAGCACGGCATGGAATCTGCGGTTCAATTCGTACATTCGCGGCGCATCGCCCCGCGCGGCAACCATCCCGGCGTTGATCGCCGCCAGTTCGCCGAGCTCCACCGCGGACGCCATCCGCGCCGCCAGCCGTGCTGCGGTCCCCTCCAGGACGCCGCGCATCTCGTAAAGCTCTGTCACCTCGCCCGCGTCCAGCCTGCGCACGGTCGCGCCCTGCCGGGGAATGTGTTCGACCAGCCCGTCAGCTTCGAGCAGGCGGATTGCCTCGCGCACCGGGGTGCGGCTGATGCCCAGTCGCGCGGCGATTTCGGTTTCTAGGAGCCGGTCGCCCGGTGCAAGAACCCCGCCACGGATATCGCCGAGCAATCGGCGGTAGGCGTCCTGTCCTTGCGGCAGGTCGTGTGTGATCGAAGCGGTTTCGGACGGGACAGAGCTGATCTTGCGCATTGTGTCCAAACGTATACAATAGGACGCAGCCACCGTCAATCGAGTCTCGCCATGCCCGCAATCCCCGCCCGCTCCCTGCCGCCTTGGGCACGAACCCTGTTGACGCTGGCGTTATCGATCCTTGGCGCTGCGGTGTTCTGGGCGTTGGGTGTCCCGCTGCCGTTCCTGTTCGGTCCCATGTTCGCCTGCCTTGTCGCCGCACTTGCAGGCCTGCCGCTGCGCGGTACCGGCCAGATCGGCATCGGTGCCCGCACCATTCTGGGGGTGGCGGTGGGGGGCGCGCTGACCCCGGCGCTGCTGGGTCAGCTTCCGTCGATGCTGGCCTCGGTCGCGCTGGTTCCAGTCTATATCGGGCTGATCGGCCTTGTCGGTGTGCCGTTCTTTCGGCGGGTCTGCGGCTATGATGCCGCCACGGCCTGGTATGCGGCCATGCCCGGGGGGCTTCAGGACATGGTCATTTTCGGCACCGAGGCCGGGGGCAACGGGCGCACCCTGTCGCTGATCCACGCCACCCGCGTGCTGGTCATCGTGACGCTGGCGCCGGTCCTGATGACGCAGCTCTTTGGCGCCTCGCTGGACCAGCCCATCGGCGAACCCGCCCGCGACCTGCCCTGGTCCGAGATGGCGCTGATGGCTGCCGCCGCCCTGATCGGCTGGAAGGGCGGCGAGCGCATCGGCATGTTCGGCGCCTCGATCCTGGGGCCGCTGATCCTCACCGGGGCGCTGTCGCTTGCGGGGTTGATCCACCATCGCCCCCCGGCCGAAGCGATTCTGGTGGCGCAATTCTTCATCGGCGCGGCGATCGGCGTGGGTTATACCGGTATCACAGCGCAGGAATTGCGCCGCGACGTGCTGGCAGGTGTCGGGTTCGTGGTGATCCTCGCCGCTCTGGCCGCGCTGATGTCCGAAATCGTCTATCAACTGGGCCTTGCCCGCGCAGTCGAGGCCTTTCTGGCCTTTGCTCCCGGCGGGCAGGCCGAGATGACCGTGCTGGCCATCGTCGCGGGCGCTGATCTGGGCTATGTGGTGGTCCACCATCTGACGCGGATTCTGCTGGTGATTTCTGGCGCGCCACTGGCCGCCCGGTTGGTGGGAGCAGGGGGCAAGCGATGAAGGTCCATATTCTTGACGACTGGCACGACACCCTGCGCGGGCTGTCCTCGTTCGGCGCGCTCGCAGAGCATCAGGTCACAGTCTGGACCGATCATTGCACGGGGGCCGACGCCCTCGCCGAGCGCCTGTCTGATGCCGAGGCGCTGGTTCTGTTCCGCGAGCGCACGCCAATCACCGAAGCCCTGCTGGCGCGGCTGCCAAAGCTGAAAATGATCGCCATGCGCGGAGCGCATCCTCATGTCGATGTGGCTGCCTGTACCCGGCACGGCGTGCTCTTTTGTTCGGACATCTCCGCAGGCAGTCCTTCAGTCGCCACGGCGGAACTGGCACTGGGCCTGCTGATCGCCTCGGCGCGCGACCTGCTGGGGCAGAACGCGCGACTGCGTGCCGGGCTCTGGCAGGGCCCGCCGGGGCAGACGCTGGCCGGTCGCAGGCTGGGCCTTCTGGGATACGGCAAGATCGCGCGGCAGCTGGCAGGCTATGCACGCTCCCTTGGGATGCAGGTCTGGTTCTGGGCGTCGCCCGAGGGGCGCGCGCGGGCCGAGGCGGCGGGCGAGACCGTCGCACCTTCGCGCCAGGCGTTCTTTGCCCAGAGCGATGCGGTCAGTGTGCATCTGCGGCTGACACCCTCGACCCGGGGAATCGTTACCGCTGACGACTTTCTGTCCATGAAGCCGAACGCGCATTTCCTCAACACCTCGCGCGCGGGTCTGGTCGAGCCGGGCGCGCTGATGACTGCCCTTGCCGCTGGCCGTCCCGGCCGCCTCGCCCTTGACGTCTTCGATACCGAACCCCTGACCGATCCTCATGACGCGCTGATCAACCACCCGCGGGTCACCGCCACACCCCACATCGGCTTTGTCACCGAAGACGAACTCGACCACCAGTTCGCTGACGCCTATGCGCTGGTCAATGCCTTTGCCGAGGGTGCGCCGATCCGCGCCGTCAACCCGCAGGTGCTGCCCTGATCGAGTTCATCCTGCCGCCGGATCTTGGACCATGGCCGACGCTGGGCCTGCTGGCTTCCAGCTTTGCCGGGTCATTCATCACCATCGCCTTTGGCATCGGCGGTGGAGGGCTGGTACTGGCGATCATGGCCAGCGTGATCCCGCCCGCCGCGCTGATCCCGGTTCACGGCGTGGTGCAGTTCGGCTCGAACACCGGGCGGGCCCTGATGATGGCGCGGCACCTGAACCCGGCCGCGATGGGCTGGTTCATGCTCGGCGCGGTCATCGGCATCGGTGTCTCGGCCCCTCTCGCCGTCGCCTTGCCCGCCTGGGCGGTGCAGACCGGGGTCGGCGCTTTCCTCCTCTGGACCATCCTCGCCCGTCCGCCGATCTGGATGCGCCACTGGCCGTTGGTCACGGGGCTACTGACTTCGGGGGTGTCGATGATGTTCGGCGCCTCGGGACCCTTTGTGGCGACCTACCTGAAAACCCTCGATCTCGCGCGCCATGCGCATGTCGCCACGATGGCGGCGCTGCAAACGCTGTTGCACCTGATGAAATCACTGGCCTTCGGCCTTCTCGGCTTTGCCTATGCGCCCTGGGCAGGGTTTCTTTGCGCCATGATCGCTTGCGGACTGATTGGAACCTGGGCGGGGGGCAAGGTGCTGAATCGTCTCAGCGACGCGCGGTTCAAGCAGGTGCTCGACATCCTGCTTGCCCTTCTCGCGCTGCAACTGATCTGGGCGGGTCTGAATTCGCTCTGACCCGCCCCTTTCAGTCTTCCCACAACGCGCCCCTTTGGGGCCCCGCTCAGAACGGCAGGCCGACGTAATTCTCGGCCAGCGAAGACATTGCCGCCTCGGAACTGAACAGATAGGCCAGATCCGTCTCTTGCAGCTTCTGGTCATAGGCGAGGCTGTCGGGGAAGGTGTGCAGCATCGTGGTCATCCACCAGCTGAACCTTTGCGCCTTCCACACCCGCGCCAGTGCCTTTGCGGAGTACTGCTCCAACCCCGAGTCATCACCGTCGTGGTAGTGCCTGACCATCGCGTGATAGAGGTAGTAAATATCCGACGCTGCGGAATTGAGCCCGCGCGCGCCAGTAGGCGGCACGATATGCGCGGCGTCACCCGCCAGGAACAGGTTGCCCCAGCGCATCGGCTCGGCGACAAACGAGCGCAGCGGCGCGATGGATTTCTCGATCGACGGGCCGGTTTCCAGCCGCGCGGCCACCTCGGCGGGCAGGCGGCGCTTCAACTCGTCCCAGAAGACCTCGTCCGACCAATCCTCGACGCGATCGCTCAGTGGGACCTGAATGTAATAGCGGCTGAGAACCTGGCTGCGTAGTGAGCACAACGCAAAGCCACGGTCATGCTTGGCATAGATCAGTTCAGGGTTCACCGGCTTGGTGCGGCTCAGGACGCCCAGCCAGCCAAAGGGATAGACCTTTTCATACTCGCGCAGCACATCCTTGGGGATCGACTTGCGGCTGACGCCGTGGAACCCATCGGCGCCGATCACATAATCGCAGTCGATGCGGATCACTTCGTCACCCGCGCGATACGTGACCCAGGGTTTGCCTTCGGTGTTGAGGTCGTGCAGCACCACATCCTCGACATCGTGCAGAACCTTGCCACCACGCGCGGCGCGGGCATCGTAGAGGTCGCGCGTCAGCTCGGTCTGGCCATAGACCACTACCGACGAACCGCCCGAATACTTGTGCAGATCCACCCGGTGCAGGACTCCATTGTCCGAAATCTCGAACCCGTCGTGGATCTCGCCCTCGCGGTCCATGCGCTCGCCGCACTGTGCCTCGCGCATCAGATTGGCAAAGCCGTGCTCCAGAACGCCCGCCCGGATGCGGCTGAGTACATACTCGCGGCTGTGCTTTTCAAGAACGATGGTGTCGATGCCTTTGAGGTCCAGCAACTGGCTCAGCATAAGCCCCGAGGGGCCCCCGCCGATGATGCAGACCTTGGTGTTCAGTGTGCCGGTATTCATGATTGTCCTCCGCAGCTTTTCGCAATCCTGCCAGCGGCAACGCACGTTTTGAATGGACCGCATCGGCCAATTCTTGTACGATTCGCGCATGCAGCGATCGGCGCCCCCGTTGGTTCCAACCTACAATCTGTTTGGCGAGTTGGGTGATCTTCCCGACGTGATCCATTGTGAGACGATCGAGGCCCGCTCGCGCCTGCACGATTGGGAACTCGCCGCGCACCGCCATGCCCGGCTTCATCAGGTTCTGCTGCTGGAGGACGGTGGCGGAACCCTGCACCTCGAGGGCACACCGCGTCCGCTGGTTTCCGGAACATTGGTGAATGTGCCGATGGGGGTGGTGCATGGATTCAGCTTTCAGCCCGGCACCCGAGGGCTGGTGGTGACCTTTGCCGCCGAGATGCTGGATCAGACCCTGCGCCCCGCCGAGGGACTTCGCGATGTTCTGGCGCAGCCCGCGCTGATCCCGGTCAATCCCGAAACCGCCGCCACCATGGCGCAGATCGCACAGGGCTTTTCCAGCCGCACCTTTGGCCGTGCGCAGATCCTGCGCTCGCTGGCCGGGCTGTTGCTTGGACAGATCGCACAGACCATTTCCGAAACCGATCCCGGCGGAAACCGGCCCGTCGCCCCCGATCTCGTCGCAAGGTTCGAGTTACTGATCGACCAGCACCTGCTCGACCATTGGAGCGTCTCCGACTACGCCAGCGCCCTCGCGGTCAGCGCCGCCCACCTCAGCCGCGTGACCCGAAACGCCGCCGGCCGACCGGCTTCGGGACTGATCGAGGACCGGCTGGTCCGCGAGGCGCGGCGCAATCTCGTCTTCACCAACCTGCCGGTGTCCCGCATCGCCTATGCGCTGGGTTTCGAGGACCCGGCTTATTTCACGCGCGTTTTCACGCGCGCAACCGGTGTCTCGCCTCGCGCGTTTCGGCAGCGCCTTGATGGCAGCATGTAGGGGGGGGCAAGCCCCCCCCTTCCTTCTTCTTATTCCGCTGCCGAGGTTTGGAGCGCCGAATTGTTACCCCGGCCCTGCCCAGCGTGCATGCGGTTCAGTGCGTTCACATAGGCCTTTGCCGAGGCCACTACCGTGTCGGTATCTGCGGACTGACCGGTTAATACCTTGCCATCCTTGCTGATGCGCACCGAAACAGTCGCTTGTGCATCGGTGCCCTCGGTCACCGCCTGCACCTGATACAGGTCCAGCCGCGCGCCGTGGGGATAGAGCATCTTGACCGCGTTGAAGACCGCATCGACCGGACCGTCGCCGGTGGCATCGACGAATTTCTCTTCGCCGCCAACCACCATGGTCAGCTCGGCCTCTTGCGGCCCCTCCGTGCCGCAGACCACGCGCAGGCGCCGGATCTGCAGGTAATCGTCCTCGCCCGTCGCCGCGGTATCCGCCACCAATGCGATCAGGTCGTCGTCGTAGACCTCTTTCTTGCGGTCGGCCAGCGCCTTGAAACGCACGAAGACGTCCTTCAGTTGGTTGTCACCGACCTCATAGCCCAGTTCCGCCAACTTGGTGCGCAGCGCCGCACGGCCCGAGTGCTTGCCCATGGCGATGTTCTTCGCGTGCAGGCCGATGTCCTCAGGGCGCATGATTTCAAAGGTTTGCACGTTCTTCAGCACGCCATCCTGATGGATGCCCGATTCGTGCAGAAAGGCGTTCTTGCCCACCACGGCCTTGTTGAACTGCACCGCAAAGCCCGACACCTGACTGACGCGGCGGCTCAGGTGCATGATCTTCGTCGTGTCGATGCCGGTGCGATAGGGCATGATGTCGTTGCGCACCCGCAGCGCCATCACCACTTCTTCCAGTGCCGTGTTGCCCGCGCGCTCGCCCAAACCGTTGATCGTGCATTCGATCTGGCGCGCACCGGCCTCGACTGCGGCCAACGAATTGGCGGTCGCCATGCCCAGGTCGTTGTGGCAATGGGTGGCAAAGGTGACTGTGTCAGCACCCGGCACGCGTTCCAGCAGCATGCGGATCAAATCGGCGGATTCTCTCGGCGCGGTATAGCCAACCGTGTCGGGGATGTTGATCGTCGTGGCGCCTGCCTTGATCGCGGTTTCCACCACGCGGCACAGGTAGTCACGCTCGGTCCGGGTTGCATCCATCGGCGACCATTGCACATTGTCACAGAGGTTGCGCGCATGGGTGACAGTGGCGGCGATGCGCTCGATCATCTCGTCCTGGGTCAGCGCGGTGATGTCGCGGTGCAGGGGCGAGGTGCCGATGAAGGTGTGGATACGCGGTTGACGGGCATGGCGGATGGCGTCCCAGCAGCGATCAATATCTGCATAGTTGGCGCGCGCCAGACCACAGATCACCGAATTGCGGCTGTTGCGTGCAATGTCGCTGACTGCGGCGAAATCGCCGTCCGAGGCGATGGGAAACCCGGCCTCGATGATGTCGACGCCCATTTCATCCAGGAGGCCGGCGATTTCCAGCTTTTCGTCGTGGCTCATGGTGGCGCCGGGCGATTGTTCGCCGTCGCGCAGGGTGGTGTCGAAAATCAGGACTCGGTCCTGCTCGGCGCGGGAATTGGCGGTAGTGTCGGTCATGGGGAACTTCCGTGCTGTCTGCGTGTCGTTTAGCGTGAAGCGAGGGCGCTGGCTACCTCTGAGCGGTCGCGCCCGAAGGCACGCTCAGAGGACGCTAAGAAGCAGAAGCCCGCGCAGGCAGGCGCCATCAGCGGCCGGGGCCGGGACAGGGGCAAAGACAAAGGCGGCTGCACGTTCCATGGGGACAAATATACGGAGGGCGCGACAAAAGGAAAGCCCGAAATTGCCCCTACGCCGCAGCGGCCGCCGCCACAGCGCGGATGCGCGCCACCATCGATCTGAGCCCGTTCGAGCGTTGTGAAGACAGGTGTTCATCAAGCCCCAGCCGTTTCAGCGCGGCGGTGGCGTCGAGCGTGGCAACCTCGGCAACCGGGCGCCCGGCATAGAGCACGTGCAACACTGCGATCAGGCCGCGCACGATCATCGCATCGCTGTCGCCGGCGAAATCGAACACCCCGTCGCGGATAACCGGGAACAACCAGACCTGGCTGGCGCAGCCGGTGACCTTGTTGGCAGGTACGCGAAGGACGTCGTCCATGGGTGCAAGGTCGCGTCCCAATTCAATGACGTGGCGATAGCGTTCCTCCCAATCCTCGAGGAACTCGAAGGTTTCGGCCAGGTCGTCGAAATCCTGCTGGGCCATGCTCTCCACCCTGTCTTTGTCCCTGACCTAGGACCAAGTTGGCCAAAGGTCCAGCCCCAGGCGCGCCGTGCCCTTTTCAACAGACAGGCTTTGCGCTACCCCTGTCGACACGGCACCGCCAAGGAGACCCCTGATGAAAACCCCGGTTCTGGTCCTGCTCTGTCTTGCCCTGACCTTGGCGGCCTGCTCGGGCGTGCGCAACTCGCGGGTCAACCCGATGAACTGGTTTGGTGCCTCGCGCGCCGAGGCGCGCGCCGATCTGGGCCGGACAAGCAATGTGGTCGACAACCGCCCCCTTGTGGCCGAGGTCAGCGCCATGGTGATCGAACGCACCTCGACCGGCGCCATCGTGCGCGCCGAAGCGGTGATGCCAGTGGCCGGCTACTGGGATCCCGAGCTGTTGGCCGAGAGCTTCGGACGAGCGCAGAACGGCGTCTTGACCCTGCGCTTCGTCGCAGCAGCACCACGCGTGCCGGTTCCGGCGCAGAATGCGGCCGCGCGCACCATCACGGCGGTTTACGCTCTGAATCAGGCGCAGTTGGACACTGTCGCGGAAATCGTGGTGACAGGTCAGAACAACAGCCGCCGCGCCCGGCGCTGAGCGTATCCTGATCAGCGCGTCTTTATCGCGCTCCATCTCCCAAAGCCTCCAGGACCTGCTGCGCTGCCGCACTCAGCGGGCGCAGGTTACTGATGCGCAGGGAAAGCCCTGACGGTGCGTCCGTGGCATAGGGTGTGACAAGTCGCCCGGCCGCCAGGGCTGCCTCGGCGAGTGGGCGGACGATGACCAGGACTCCAGCGCCATTCGCCGCCTCCTCGATGGCCAATGCCGCTGTGGTGTGCACCGCGCCGCGTGGACGAAATGCTGGAATTCCCGCTGCCCGCACCCAGCGCATCCAGTCCCCGGCTTCGCCCGTCAGGGTCAACGCTTGGGTCGGGCGCAGTCCTGCGGGCGAGGGCGGGGCGATGCCCGGGGCTGCCACAGCAATCAAGGGGGCCGGGATCCCGTCGCCTGGGGCCAGCAACAACGCCAGATCGGCGGCTGGGGCAGGGTCGGTCTGCGGAACAACCTGAAATCCGGCGCGCCTCAGAGCAGGCAGTCGGGGTGACAGCCACAACTGCGCCAGATCCGCGCTGGCGCGGATGCGCACGAGATCCGGAGCCCCTTCGGCAGCGAGGCGCGCGACAGCGGCGTCAAGGGCGGCGAAGGCAGCGGAAAACTCAGGCAACAGGCGCGCGCCCAGATCGGTCAACTGCACTCCCCGCGCGCGCCGGTCGAAAAGCGTCACGCCCAGCGCGGATTCGAGGGTTTTCAGATGCGCCGTCACCGCCCCCGGCGTCACACCGAGTTCTTGAGCGGCAGGCGCAAAGCCGCCCAGCCGTCCCGCGACCTCGAAGGCGCGCAGCGCAGTAAGCGGCGGCTGCTTCGGGCGTGGGGGCTGGGCGGCCATCTGCTTGATTTTTTCTTGCCTAAAAATTTCTTAGGCTATTGATGATGCTTTATCAAGAGGAAATTTTCAAGAAACCCAGAAATTTCAGGTTTGAGGATTAAGAAAACTAATGCTTCTGTGGTTCCTTCGAAAAGGAAAAGGGCGGACTCGCGTCCGCCCTCTTGCCGTGTTGCTCAGCCTTCGTCTCAGCGATACAGTCCGACCTCGCCCCCCGGCCGCGAGACCGTTTCCAGCACGCTCCAGGCATAGGGTGCGACTGACCGGAAGCATACCAGCGTCCAGTGGTCTGGCTCGTCACGCCAGAGCGCGGCCGCTACCTGCGCCAGCCTTGTGCGGCGCACCTCACCCACGGAGAAATCTGAGAAATCGACCGGGCAGACCTTGGCAAGCACATCGCGCGCCTGCCCCCCGCTGATCCGGATCATCGCACGCGCATCCGAGACATTGGCAGCGGTAAAGAACCCGGCCTTCAGCGCCGTGTTGAGCCCCTGGGCCACTGTCCCGGCGCGGGAATACTCGACAATCACCAGCAATTCGTCAGGCGACATCCACGCAACCTTGCCGCGCGCGCCGGTTGTCACGCGTCGGCGTTCGGGCACCGCGCAACCGGTTTCGGCCAGCAGCGCCGCTGCCAGCTCGCCCGAAGCAAACTCGCCGCGCAGGGTGATCATCCCCGCAAGCCCTGCATCGGCCAGATCGACCATCCCAAGGGCGCGCGCGCCTTTCAGGGCGCTCACAGGTTCAGACATTCTGCTTGTCCCCCGCCTTGTCGTAGAAGCAGGCGTCGACGATCCGTGCCGCCACCCGTTTGCCATTCTCGCCCTGGAACTCGATCACCTCGCCCATGCGCTGCGGCCCGCGATGCACCAACCCCATGGCGATGCCCTTGCCCAGTGTGGGCGAGAAATAGGTCGAGGTCACACGGCCCTGTGTATCCTGCTGGCCATTCGGGGTCTTGCCCGGCAAAGGCGCCAGCGCGCCGTCGAGCAGCACTGAACCATCCAGCGTCTCCAGCCCCACCAGTTTCCAGCGGTCGGGCGAGGTCATCGCCGGGCGCTCCATGCCGCGCTTGCCGAGGAAGTCGGCCTTCTTCTTCGAGATCGCCCAATCCAGACCCAGATCCTGCGGGATAACCGTGCCGTCGGTTTCATCGCCGATCATGATGAAGCCCTTTTCGGCCCGCATCACATGCAGCGCCTCGGTGCCATAGGGCATGATGCCAAACTCGGCTCCCGCCGCCATCACGGCCTGCCAGAAGGCCAGCCCCTGCGACGCGGGCACGGCGATTTCATAGCTGAGTTCGCCCGAGAACGAGATGCGGAACACCCGCGCGGAAATCCCGCCCAGCGTGCCTTCGCGCCAGTCCATGAAGGCCAGCGCCTCGCGGCTGACATCCATGCCGCCCAGTTTCTCCAGCACCTTGCGCGCCTTGGGGCCGACGACGGCGATCTGCGCGTAATGTTCGGTCAGGTTGACGACGTGAACCTTCCAGTCCCACCATTCGCATTGCAGCCAATCCTCCATCCAGGCGTGGATGCGATCCGCCCCGCCCGATGTGGTGTGGCACAGCCAAGTGTCGGCATCGATCCGCGCCACCACGCCGTCATCCGAAAGGAAGCCGTTCTCGTTGCACATCAGCCCATAGCGGCATTTTCCCACCGCCAGCGTGCTCATCACGTTGGTATAAAGCATGTCCAGGAAACGCCCGGCATCGGGGCCGCGCACCATCAGCTTGCCCAAGGTCGAGGCATCCAGCGCGCCCACCGAACCCCGCACCTGTGTGATCTCGCGGCTTACGGCATGGGCGTGGCTTTCACCATCCCTCGGGAAACAGTAGGGTCGGCGCCACAATCCCACCGGCTCGAAATGCGCGCCGTTGGCCTCGTGCCATTCGTGGATCGGCGTACGGCGCAGCGGCTGGAAGACCTCGCCACGCGCCTCGCCCGCGATGGCCCCTAGGCTGATCGGCGTATAGGGGGGGCGGAATGTGGTGGTGCCGGTCTGCGGGATCGGCTGGCCCAATGCGTCCGACAAGATCGCGAGGCCATTGATATTGCTAAGCTTTCCCTGATCGGTTGCCATGCCTAGCGTTGTATAGCGCTTGGCGTGTTCGACCGAGGCATAGCCTTCCTGCGCGGCCAACTGGATGTCCGAGACTTTCACATCGTTCTGTGGGTCCAGCCACATTTTCGCGCGTAGCAGGTAATCGGCGCGAGCGGGCATCATCCAGACGGCCAGCATCGGTGCCTGATCCTGATCGTCCAGATCGCCGTTGGCAGCACCAACGCAGCGCACGAACCCCTGCCCGTCAGCGCCAAGAGGGGGGCGTGCGGGGTCGGGGCGGAACATGGCGCGGGGTTCGTCCCAGATCAGCTTGCCGCCGCAATGGCTCCACAAATGGACGACCGGTGACCAGCCGCCCGACATCGCGACCGCGTCGCAAGCGAGTGTCTCGGCCACCGCGCCGCCATCGCTGTCAAACCGGCAGAGGGCGACACCGGTTACCGACTTGCCCCCTTCGACATGACGGATCGCCATTCCCTCGGCCACGCGGATGCCCAAGGCGCGGACCGCGGCGGGCAGGGCACCGGTCGCCTCTGTCCGCGCGTCGATCACAGCGGGGACGATGACGCCTGCGGCATGCAGGGCCAGCGCGGTGCGGTAAGCGTCGTCGTTGTTTGTCACCACGACCACGCGGCTTCCCGGACTGACGGCCCAGTTGACCACATAGTCGCGCACGGCCGAGGCCAGCATCACGCCCGGAATGTCGTTGCCTGCGAAGGAAAGTGGACGTTCGATCGCGCCTGCCGCGTTGACGATCTGCCCCGCGCGCACCCGCCAAAGCCGGTGGCGTGGCGCGTCGGCGCCGGGCTGGTGGTCGGCCACGCGCTGATAGGCCAGCACATAGCCGTGGTCGTGCACCCCGGCCGCCATGGTGCGGTTCAGGATCGTCACGTTCGGCAGGGCGTGCAACTGGGCGAGTGCCTCGGCAACCCAGACATCGGCCGGTCTCCCCTCGACGGTGATGCCATCGACCACAGAGCGTCCGCCCCAATGGGGGGTCTGTTCGACCAGAATCACCCGCTGGCCGCTGGCGGCGGCGTCGCGGGCGGCGGTCAATCCGGCGATGCCCCCGCCAGCGACGAAGGTGTCGCAAAAGGCATAGATCTGCTCATAGCGGTCGACGTCGCGGGTTTCGGGATGCGGCGCCTTGCCCAGACCGGCGGACTGGCGGATCACGGGTTCATAGACCCATTTCCAGAACGCGCGCGGGCGAAGGAAGGTCTTGTAGTAGAACCCCGCCGGAAAGAACCGCCACAGCCTTGCGTTGATCGCGCCGATGTCGAAATCAAGGCTGGGCCAGTGGTTCTGGCTGGTGGCCGTGAGACCCTCGAAGAGCTCGGTCGTGGTGGTGCGCTGGTTGGGTTCGAACCGCGCTCCCTGACCGAGACCGACAAGGGCGTTGGGCTCTTCGGCGCCCGAAGCGACATGGCCGCGAGGGCGGTGGTATTTGAACGACCGGCCCACCATCGCCCGCCCGGCACCGATCAGCGC
>CALEZJ010000067.1 GCA_937927885.1 uncultured Paracoccaceae bacterium
CGAGAAAGCATAGCATGTAGGCGAGTTTTGACACACCCTCGGCCGACCGGCCGAGCGGTGGCAATCGGCGTTGGTGGGTCAGTGAGGCTGGAACCGAGACGGAGCAATGATTGAGTGGGAGGATCCAACCTCCTGACCAGGCTGCGCGGCGCGCTTCTGCAGCAGGTGCCGATCCCATGGTTTGATCGTGCAATCCGGTCGCAAAAAAAACCGGATCCGGGCTTCCCGGATCCGGTGTCTATATCGGGCATCTTGACCGTTACGGAGGCTACATTCCCATAAGTCTTGGCAGGAACAGCGTTATCTCCGGGATGTATGTAATCATCATCAGGAAGACGAGCGCCGTCAGCAACCACGGGATCACCGCCTTCGAGACCTCGGTCAGGCCGAGTTTCGAGATCGCCGAGCCAACATAGAGGTTCAGCCCCACCGGCGGCGTTGCCAGCCCAATCTCCATGTTGACGATCAGGATGATGCCGAAATGGATCGGATCTATGCCCAACTTCACCGCAATCGGGTAAAGAATCGGGGCCATGATCAGGATGATCGCCGAGGGCTCCATCACCATGCCGATGATCAGCAACATGATATTGACCATCAGGAGGAACCCGATCTTGCCAAAGCCCAGCGAGACGATCCAGTCGGACATATGCTGTGGGATCTGTTCGGAGGTCAGGATGAAGGCGAACATCACGGCATTGGTGATGATGTAAAGCAGCATCGCCGACATTGCCGCCGAGGTCAGCAGCACCTTCGGCACATCGCGAATACGGATGTCTTTATAGACAAAGACCGCGATGACAAAGGCGTAGACGGCGGAAACCGCAGCGGCCTCGGTCGGGGTGAAGATGCCGCCATAGATGCCGCCCATGATAATGACGATCAGCAAAAGGCCCCAGATCGACTTGCGAAACGCGGTGAAGCGCTCGCCCCAGCCCGCACGCGGCAGGCGCGGATAGCCGTTTTTCCAGGCGCGCCAGACGGTGGTGACCGCGTACATGGCCGCGAGGATCAGACCCGGCACCACGCCCGCGATGAAGATCTGCCCGATCGAGGGCGAGAAGACGATCTCACCATCCGGCCCGGTGGCCATCATCCCCGAGGTCGCCACCGCATACATCACCATGACGATGGAGGGCGGGATCAGGATGCCAAGACCACCCGCAGCCGCCACCGGGCCGACCGCGAATTGCTTGGGATAGCCCATTTTCACCATGGCCGGGATCATGATCGAGCCGACCGCCATCACCGTCGCCGGGCTGGAGCCGGAGATTGCCGCGAAAAGCGCGCAGGCGACCACGGCGGCAAGGCCCATACCGCCATGCCAGTGACCAACCATTGACGTGGCAAAGGCGATCATCCGTTTGGCGACGCCGCCATGGGTGAGGAAGTTCCCCGCCAGGATGAAGAACGGGATCGCCATGATCTCGAATTTCTCGATCCCGGTGAACAGTTTCAGCGCGATGCTGTCCATCGGAATTTCGGTGAAGAAGAACAGGAAACTGAACACCGTCAGGCCAAGCGCGATGGAAACCGGCATCGAGGTCGCCAGCAACACCGTCAGAATGGCAAATATGATGAGTGCGGTCATTTTGACGACCCTCCGTTCTGCAGCGCGGGTTCGTCATCCATGCCGTCGACATGGCCATGCTCGTGATGCACGATCACGCCTTTGGTGACGTAGAGATGCAGCGCCTGGATGAAGCGGAAACACATCAGCGCAGACCCCAGCGGCACCGCGAGATAGACGATCCACATCGGCATTTCGAGGTCAGCCGAGATCTGGCCGCCCACGCCCACATGGTAAACAAAGGTCGAGCCGATCCAGACAAGGATCGCGGTGAAAACGATGCCGCCCGACATGGCGATGATCGTCACGATCCGCTTCCATTTGTCGTTGAGCTTCATCACCACCATATCGACACCGACATGGATGCCGATGCGAACGCCGTAAGCTGCGCCGAATTTCGCCATCCAGACAAAGAGATAGATGCAAGCTTCCTGCGCCCAGGTCAGCTTGATCGCGTTGATCGAGGAATAGATCGAGCGCGCCCAGGATTGCAGCTCGGGCATGTCATTGGCGCGCGCATAGCGCACCAGATCGGCAGCGTAGCCGATGGAAAAGCGGTGGAAGACCGCAACGAAGATCAGGATCACGGCGGCTGCCATCAGCACCGAAATCAGGACTTCCTCGAAACGGTCGAGGATGCGCAGGAACATGGCAAAACCTCGGTTCAGGGGAATGAAAAAGGGGCGCGGAGAGGCCGCGCTCCCGGGTTCAGGCAGCGAAATCTGTCAGAAAGGCTTATTCGATCCCGAGGATCGCATGCGCTTTGGCGATCAGGGCGGCGCCAATCCGTGGGGCCATCTCGTCATGGACAGGGCGCAGACGAGCGACCCAGTCGGCATGTTCCTCTTCGGTCAGCTCGTGGAAGGTGGTTTTGCCGGCGTTGACCATCTCTGCCATCGCCCATTCGTTCTCTTCACGGGCAATCGAGTTGGCATAGGCGGTGGATTCGTCCATCGCGCGGTCAAGCTGTTCGCGGATGGCCGGATCCAGCCCGTCCCAGAACGCCTTGTTCACGATCACCGCATAGCCGAGATAGCCATGATTGGTGATGGTGGCGTGCTTTTGCACCTCGTGCATCTTCTGGGTGAACATGTTCGAGGGCGGGTTTTCGGTGCCATCGACCACGCCGGTTTGCAGCGCCTGATACACCTCGGAGAACGGCAGCACCTGCGGCACCGCATGTCGCGCCAGCATCTGCGCTTCAAGGATTTTCGACGACTGGATACGCATTTTCAGGCCAAGGAAATCATCGGGGGAGTCAATCGGTGAATTGGCCGACATCACCTTGAAGCCATTGTCCCAATAGGCCAGCCCCTTGATCCCCTTGGCATCGAGCAGACCCAGAAGCTCCTGGCCGACCTCACCATCGGTGATTTTGCGCAGATCGTCGTAATCGGCCATCAGATAGGGCAGATCGAAAAGCTCGAACTGCTGCACCCCCAGCGGGCCGAATTTTGCAAGCGACGGGGCCAGCATCTGAACCGCGCCCAATTGCAGCGCCTCCAGCTCTTCCTTGTCTTTGTAAAGCTGGCTGTTCGGGTAGACCTCGACCAGCACTTTGCCTTCGGTGTATTTCTCGGCAAGTTCCTTGAATTTCAGCGCGCCCTTGCCCTTGGGCGTGTCGGGGGCGACAACATGGCTGAATTTGATCGTGACGGTTTCGGCCAGGGCCGGGAAGGCCGAAGACAGGGCAATAGCGGCAGCACCGGCCAGCGCGGCCAGGGAACGACGAGTGATCATGGTATCCTCCACTGATCCCGTCGCCCTCCTGCGGCGGGATTGATATACCATTCCTTGCCAGCCCGTTCACATCTTCGCTATTGTGGATTCCCGCAATAGTGCAAGAAAGTTGCGCTGGCATGGTGCGGCTGAACAGATATGAACCCCCGATGCTGCGGCCCGGGCAGAAAGGTCCGTCCCTATATGAGCATATCGCCGCCCACCGCTTCTGAAGCCCGGCCCCGTATAACGGCGACCGGTCCGGGCACGGCGGATGATGCCTGGTCGATGGATATTTCAAGCCCCGCGCGGCGCCGGATTGACCTTCTGTCGCTGATACCGCTGCTGGCGATCATTGCGCTGGTAGCGTTGGTCTGGATGCTGGTCTGGCTGGTCGCGCGCGACGATACGGAAAAGGCGCGCAACAAGATCGCGACAGATGCGCTCTGGGTGGAGCAGACCCTGCGTTTTCAGCTTGGCGTCGATGAGGATATGCTGGTGCGGCTGGCGCTCGATCACGCCGGGGGCGTGCCCGATGACGTAATCGTGGCGCGGGCGCGCAGTCACATCTCTGCCAACCCGGAGGTGCTTTCGATCCTGTGGTATGACGCCTCCGGCCAGCCTGGGTCATTGTTGCCGGGGATCGGTGCGGAGGCCGACCCGACGCTGGCAAGGGAGATCCTCTCCCGCCCTGCCGCAGCGATCCGCCCGGTTTATGGTGAAGTCAGCCCGGATGGGCTTGTGACACTCGGGGTGCCGCTGACGGAAGGGATGGGGGTAATCACCGCGACCATTTCCTTGCCAAGAGTCTTTGAACGTCACCTTCCCTGGTGGATCGCAGAACAATATGGCGTCGTGCTGGTCGATCTGTCCGGTAATGTGCTCGCAAGCCGTCAGCGGCTGCCGCATGATCCTGAAAATGCCCGCCATATAATCAGCTTCGATCCACCACTTCGCGGGACCTGGTTGCAGATCGGGGCCTATACTTCGCCCTCAGCTTTCAGCGCGACCGCCCTCTTCGGCGCGATTGCGGCCCTGGCGGTCTTTGCGGTCCTTGCGTTGGGTGTGCTCTACCGATCCTCGAAACGCCGGCGCGAGACCGAGATCCGTCTTTGGGGAGAGACAGCCTTCCGCCGCGCGATGGAGGAAAGCCTGACCGTCGGGCTGCGTGCCAAGGATCTTGAGGGGCGCATCCTTTTCGTCAATCCGGCCTTTTGCAAGCTGGTCGGCTGGTTACCGGAGGAGCTGATCGGGCGCGACCCGCCGATGCCCTACTGGGATCCCGCGATCCTGACGGAAACCCAGGAACGCCACGCGAAACTCGCAGCTGGTGGCGCAGTCAGCCAGCAGTTCGAGACCCGATTTGTTACCCGTGATGGCGCAGAGATCGAGATAGAGGTCTATGAGGCGCCGCTGATCGACGCGATGGGGGTGCATCGAGGCTGGATGGGGTCGGTGATCGACATCACCGATGCCCGCAAGGCCGCCCGCACC
>CALEZJ010000068.1 GCA_937927885.1 uncultured Paracoccaceae bacterium
GAGACACGGCCAGCGGGCTGTCGTTGATGCCGAAGGTGACCGAGATAGTCGGCGGGTCGATGGGCTGCGAGGGCAGGGCGGTATCGACCTCGAGCGCGCAGAGGGTGTCGGCCACGGTCGCCTTCGTCATGCCCGCGATGGTGACGATGTCGCCGGCCTCGGCCGCGTCGATGGGCTGGATGGTCAGGCCGCGAAACGCCTGGATCTTTGTCACGCGGAACTGTTCGATGCGCTCGCCTGCCCGATTCAGCGCCTTGATCGACGTGCCGACGGTCAACCGCCCGGCCTCGACCCGGCCCGTCAGGATGCGGCCGATGAACGGGTCCGAGCCCAGCGTGGTCGCCAGCATGCGGAACGGCTTGTCGATATCGGCCAGTTGTTTGGGCGGTTCGACATGGCGCATGACCATGTCAAAAAGGGCAGACATGTCCTTGCGCGGCCCGTCGAGGTCCGCATCCGCCCAGCCGTTGATGCCGCTGGCATAAAGCACCGGGAAATCGAGTTGCTCGTCGCTGGCGCCGAGGTTGGCAAAGAGGTCGAAGACCTCGTTCAGCGCGCGGTCGGGTTCGGCGGCGGGCTTGTCGACCTTGTTCAGCACGACGATGGGTTTCAGCCCCAGCGCCAGAGCTTTCGAGGTGACGAATTTCGTCTGCGGCATCGGCCCTTCGGCGGCGTCGACCAGCAGGCAGACACCGTCCACCATGCTGAGGATGCGTTCCACCTCGCCACCGAAATCGGCGTGGCCGGGGGTGTCGACGATGTTGATGCGCGCGCCCTTCCATTCGACCGAGGTCGCCTTTGCCAGGATGGTGATGCCTCGTTCGCGTTCCAGATCGTTGGAATCCATCGCCCGTTCGGTGACGGCCTGTCCGGCGCGGTAGCTGCCCGATTGCTTCAGAAGTTCGTCCACCAGCGTCGTCTTGCCGTGGTCGACATGCGCGATGATCGCGATGTTGCGGATATCCATGATGCGTTTCCCGTGTGATTGGCGCGGCGATAGAGGAAAACGCGGCGATTGGCCAGTGGCGGCGGGGCCTGTTCCCTGCGGAACCGCGCGCGAGAGGCGTTTCGGGCATGCTGGGGACATGATCGACCCCTGCAACGCCTCAACCGGAGTTCCGCCATGGCCCCTCGCATCCTGATCGCGCTCGTCCTCGCCTCGACCCTGGCCGCGTCTGCGCCAGGTTTTGCACAGACCCGCGAGGTCTGCATCACCGAGACGGTCGGCACCGGCCCCGGTGCCTGGATCGTCTATCGCTGCCATACGTCCACCGGGCCGATCGGCCTGCCGCAGCGTCTGCGCCGCTGACCGTGACGCCCGTTTGGCGGCTGTTCCCCCGGGAACTGAACGCCGCCCCGGAACGCAGCAGGATGAGTTCATCGAAACCGCCCAACCAGACCCGGAGATCGCCATGACCCGCCTCGTCCTTCTCGCCCTTCTGATCGCCCTGCCGCCCGTGGCGCAGGCCCAGGCCCGGCAAGCCTGCCTGAGTGTGACCTCGACCGAAACCGGCTGGGGGTCACGCTATTGCGTCCCCGTCGACCGACCGCGCGGCCTGCCTGCGCGGTTGCACCGCTGATCCCCCGACCTCCCCCCCAAAACCCGAACCCACAGGAGATTGCCATGACCCGTTCCCTGATCCTGATCGCCCTGATCCTGCCGCTGGCTGCCCCGGCCTTTGCCCACCACGGCCCGCAGGTTCACACCATGGTTGCCTCGTTCGACGAAGTGCAGGATCTGCGCTTTTGCCGCCCCGGCGAGGTGCCCGGTCGCCCCGGTCAATGCCTGGTGCGCGGCCGCACCGGCCTGCTGCGCTGATTTCCGGAAAAGGAGAACGAGGATGTGTGCCCTCACCCGGATGTCCCTGCTGGCCGGGATGGTCGTTGCCCTGGCGATCCCCGCCGCAGCCCTTGCACAAAGCGCCGGTCGCCAGCTTTGCATGCATGTGGTCACCGACCGGACGGTCGGTGACGTGCTGAACTCGACCACCACGGTCACTTATTGCACCTATATCGACCGACCGCGCGACCTGCCGACCCGCCTGCGACGCTGACCTCGACTGTGCGGCGGACTTGACCACGGGCCCCGGCCAGAGCAGGCTGGGGCCTGGATGCATTCCTGCCGCTTTCCGGGGTCCGTCATGCTGCCGCAAGCCCATGTGTTCATAGCCACCTCGCTCGATGGCTATATCGCCGATGCCCAGGGCGGGATCGGCTGGCTGACCGGTCTGCCCGCGCTCGAGGGCGAGGACCATGGCTACGGCGCCTTCATGGCCGGGATCGACGCGGTGGTCATGGGATCGGGCAGTTTCCGGTCGGTGTCGGGGTTTTCCGAATGGCCCTATGCCGTGCCGGTCACGGTGATGTCGCGGCATCTGCGCGCGGGCGATATCCCCGAGGCGCTGCGGGGCAAGGTAAGCGTCAGCGGTGCCACGCCGCTGCATCTGATGGAGTCGCTGGGTGCGCAAGGCGTGCGGCGGGTCTATGTCGACGGGGGGCAGGTGGTGTCGAGTTTCCTGCGCGCCGGTCTGGTGCAACGGATTGTCCTGACCCGGGTCCCGGTGCTGCTGGGTCAGGGGCTGGCGCTGTTTCACGACACCGGCCCGCAGCGCCTGACCCATCTGGAGACCAGGGTCTGGGCGCATGGGTTCGTGCAGAGTGTCTACGCCGTCGAAGGGGCTGCGCTGACGGGTTAGGTGGCCGGAGTGGGGGTGTGGTGAAATGTATACCATTGCACACAATCCACTTGACGCAGCGACGCATTTGCGCGACAGAGCGGGCGCAGCGGGGCATCAGCCCCCCGGAGTCGCCCGGTGAATGCCTGCCGGGTGGCGGTTTGGTCCAGACGCATAGCCCTGACGGAGTGCCCGAGCGATGAGCGACATGCCCGATATCATCTATACCAAGGTTGACGAAGCCCCCGAACTGGCGCGTGCCTCTCTGGAGCCGATCATCCGCGCCTTTGCCGGGGCGGCGGGGATCAGCGTGGAAACCCGCGACATTTCCGTGGCGGGCCGCATTCTGGCGGTGTTCCCCGATGTTCTGACCGAGGCGCAGCGGGTCAGCGACGATCTGGCCTGGCTGGGCAAGCTGGTCACCACGCCCGCGGCCAATGTCATCAAGCTGCCGAACATCTCGGCCTCGCAGCCGCAGTTGAACGCGGCGATCAAGGAACTGCAATCCAAGGGCTATGCGGTGCCGGATTATCCGGAAAAGCCGGCCAACGACGCCGAAAAGGCGATCAAGGCGCGCTATGACGCGGTCAAGGGCAGCGCCGTGAACCCGGTCCTGCGCGAGGGCAACAGCGACCGGCGCGCCGCCAAGGCGGTCAAGTCCTATGCCCAGTCGCATCCCCATTCGATGGGTGCCTGGTCGGCAGAGTCGAAGACCCGCGTCGCCTCGATGCCGGGCAACGATTTCTTTGCCAATGAAAAGGCCGCCACCATCACCGCCGCGCAAGCGGGCGGGGCCAAGATCACCTTTACCCCGGCGGGCGGCGCCGAAGTCGTGCTGAAAGACGGGCTGAAATATGCCGAGGGCACGGTGGTTGACGCTACTTTCCTGTCAGCCAAGGCCCTGCGCGCCTTCATTCGCGAGCAACTGGCGACGATCGAGCCCGGCGTGCTGTTCTCGGCGCACCTCAAGGCGACGATGATGAAGGTGTCGGACCCGATCCTGTTCGGGCATTTCGTCAGCGTCTACCTGGAGGATTTCATTGCCGCGCATGGGGCAGATCTGACGGCGCTGGGCTGGAACCCGAATTCGGGTCTGGGCGATCTGGAAAAGCGCATTGCCGGGAGTGCGACGCTGGAGGCCGCCTACAAGGCCGCGATGGCGGCGCGTCCGGCGATGTACATGGTGAACTCGGACAAGGGGATCACCAACCTGCATGTCTCGTCGGATGTCATCATCGACGCCTCGATGCCCGCCGTGATCCGCGCGGGCGGCAAGGGTTGGGGCCCGGATGGCAAGGAAGCGGATGTGCTGTGCTGCATCCCGGACAATTCCTATGCCTGCGTCTATGACGAGACGGTGAAATACTTCAAGGAAACCGGCACGTTGAACGTCACCACCTGTGGCGCGGTGTCGAACGTCGGCCTGATGGCGCAGGCCGCCGAGGAATACGGCAGCCACGGCACGACCTTCGAGTTGCCCGCCGATGGCGTGGTGCGCATCGTGCTGGCCTCGGGCGAGGTGCTGCACGAGCATGCGGTGGAAAAGGGCGACATCTGGCGCTCGGCCACGGCGAAAAAGGCGCCGATCCTCGACTGGATCCAGCTTGGCATCGCGCGCTTCAAGGCGACCGGGGCAGGGGCCTTTTGGCTCGATGCCAACCGCGCCCATGACCGCGAACTGATCGCCTATGTGAAGCCTGCGCTGGCCGCGGCGGGGGTGGAGATCCCGATCCTCGATCCCCGCGCCGCGACGCGCTACAGTTTCGAAACCATGCGCGCGGGCAAGGATTGCGTCACCATCACCGGCAACGTGCTGCGAGACTATCTGACCGACCTGTTCCCGATCCTGGAACTGGGCACCTCGGCCAAGATGCTGTCGATCGTCAAGTTGATGAACGGCGGCGGCATGTTCGAAACCGGTGCCGGCGGCACCGCGCCCAAGCATGTCCAGCAGGTGCAGGAAGAAAACCACCTGCGTTGGGACAGCCTGGGCGAGTTCTGCGCACTGGGGGAATCGTTCAACTTCCTCGCCGAAGCCAAGGGCAAGCCGCAGGCCGCCGTGCTGGGCGCGGCGGTGGATGCGGCGGTGCAGGGGGTTCTGGACAACAACCGCTCGCCGCGGGGCCGGGTGGGGCAGGACGACAACCGCACCTCGCATTACTGGTTCGCGCGCTACTGGGCCGAGGCCCTGGCGGCGCAGACCACCGATGCCGCGCTGGCCGCGCATTTCGCGCCCATCGCCAAGGCTTTGGCGGATGGCGAGGCGGCGATTCTGGCGGAACTGCACGGGGCCGAGGGCGTTCCGGCCGATCTGGGTGGCTACTACCACCTCGACCCGGTCAAGCTGGCGGCGGTCATGCGCCCCTCGGGCACGCTGAACGCGATCATCGGCTGACGGCAGCCGGACCCGACGAAAGGGGGGGCGGTCCGCCGGGCCGCCCCTTTGCCTTGGCTTGACGTCGATCAAGGACAATCGATCCGCGATCCTGCCACCCTGCGAGGTGGGGCAGCGAGGTGGGGCGATGTGGCGGATTGTCGGGGCGGTAGTGGGGTTTCTGGCGCTGGCGGGCTCCGCGGGGGCGCAGGCAAGGCTGGTCCTCAACTGGGGACAGGCCCATCTGCCGCCAGGGGACTGGCAGGTCCGGATGCTGCCGGATGGCGCGCAGGCCGAGCGGGTTCTGGGCCCGACTCAGCGCCTAAGCGCGACGATGAGGCTGGAGCCCGGGCCCGGGCAGGTCGGCGAGCCGGTGGAACAGCGGCTGGAGCGGCGGGTCGAGGCCCTGCGCCAGTCGCTGATGGCGCTGCGCAAGGGGTTGATCTATTTCGAGGCTTTCCCGATGACCTCGACCCCGCGGCCCTGCCATTTTGTCCAGAGCATCGTCACCGAGGTGCCGCCCTATGCCGTTCCGGGCGACTGGTGGAGCGACTATGCACTGCACATGATCTGTGCCCTGCCGGGTGAGGCAGGGCTGGCGGTGATGGGATTTGCCGAGCGGCTGGGCACGCGTGACACCGATTACCGCGACCGCAACGCCGAGGGCGAGGATTTCTTTGCCTCGCTGGTGGTGGGTCCGTCGGCGGGTTCGGGACCCGAGGTGGCAAAGCGCCCTTGAACCGGCGTCCGGACCGTGCCCAAGTGGGGAAAACGGGGGGCTGCATGGGCAAGCTGGCATTATTGAGCGCACTTCTGATCGCACGCGCGCCGGAATCGGTGGCGGCTCTCTGGTTTATCGGGCGCAGGCGGGTGGTGGACGGTCGGGTGATCGACCCCAAGGCGCAGGCCTTGGGCGAACTTTTCAACAAGGTCCGCGTGCCGGGCGTCGTGCCGACGCTGGCTGAAAGCCGCCGCTCGCTGCAGATCCTGGCCGAGAAATTCGACCTGCCCTCGCCGCCGGGGGTTGCAAGGCGTGACCTGCGCCTGCCCGGCGCTGCGGGCGAGATCGGCGCGCGGCTTTACGACACGCAGCCTCAGGCGCGCAACCGTCCGGTGCTGGTCTATGTTCACGGCGGTGGCTGGGTTCAGGGCGGGATCGACACGCATTACGGGCTCTGCGGGCAGATTGCGCTGGAGGCAGGGATACGGGTCATCGCGCTGGACTATCGCCTGGCGCCGGAAAACCCCTGGCCTGCGGGCCCGGAGGATGTTCGGGCGGCCTATCGGGCGCTCAGAGCCGATCCTGCAGCCTATGGCATCGATCCTGACCGCATGGCGGTGGGCGGCGACAGTGCCGGCGGCAACCTGACGGCGGTGCTGATGCACGATCTGGCGGCAGCAGGCGAGGCGATGCCGCGTGCGCAGGTGCTGATCTATCCGGCGGTCGACGGGCGCATGGCGACGCCTTCGATGGCGGCGCTGAAGGACGCCTATGTCCTGCCGCGCGACCGCATCGGCTGGTATCTGGACCAATACCTGCCCGTCGGACAGGATCGCGACGACCCGCGCATCTCGCCGTTGAACTCGCCCCATCTGGCGGGGCAGCCGCCTGCGCTGATCCTGCACGCCGGTCACGATCCGCTGTGGGACGATGGCCGACTTTACGCCGAGGCCCTGACCGCCGCTGGGGTGGGGGTGACGATGCTGCCCTATCCCGGCCAGGTGCATGCCTTTGTCAGCGCCCGCCGCGCTATCCCGCAGGCGCGCGACGCCGTCAGCCGGATCAGCGGGTGGTTGAAGGACAGGCTCTGACGCCCGGGTAGGGTGGGGTTGAACCCCACCTTACGGCCCCTTGCCATTCCCGCTGCGGCGCGGTCAGATGGTCCCCGGACCGGAGGTTAACATGCGCAATACCCACCCCATCGACGCCGCCATCGACACCCATCGCGCGGACCTGATCGGCCTTGCCGACCGGGTCTGGGGGACGCCCGAGATCCTCTATCAGGAAACGGCCAGTTGCGCCGAGCACACGGCGATGCTGCGTGCCAAGGGGTTCCGGGTGACGGAAAACCTCGCCGGGATCCCCACGGCGGTGATGGGCGAGGCGGGACAGGGCGGGCCGGTCATCGCCATCCTGGGCGAATATGACGCGCTGCCGGGCCTCAGCCAGGTCGCCGGCATCGCCGAGCCGCGCGAACTGGTAGCCGGTGGGCATGGACATGGTTGCGGGCACAACCTGTTGGGTGGCGCGGCACTGCTGGCGGCCTGCGCCGTCAAGGACTGGCTGGAGGCGACGGGAACCGCGGGCCGCGTGCGCTATTACGGCTGCCCGGCCGAGGAGGGGGGCGCGGCCAAGACCTTCATGGTCCGCGACGGCGCCTTTGCCGATGTCGACGCGGCGCTGTGCTGGCACCCCGATTGCATGACGCGGGTGGTCGATCCCTGGTCGCTGGCCAACACCCGGATGGATTTCACCTTTCTGGGCCGCGCCAGCCATGCGGCGATGTCGCCCCATCTGGGGCGCTCGGCGCTGGACGCCGTCGAGTTGATAAATGTGGGTGTGAACTACCTGCGCGAGCACATGGTGCAGGATGCGCGCATTCATTACGCCTATCTGGATGCCGGTGGCAGCGCGCCCAATGTGGTGCAGGCGCGCGCCAAGGTGCGCTATTCGATCCGGGCGATGAAGTCGTCCGAGATGCTGGCACTGGTCGAGCGGGTCAAGGACGTGGCGCGCGGCGCGGCCCTGATGACCGGCACCGAGGTGCAGATGCAGGTATTCTCGGCGGTGTCGTCGAACCTGCCGAACCTGACGATGGACCGGCTCATGGACCGGGTGCTGAACGACCTCGGCCCGGTGCCCTTCGATGCGGCCGACCGCGCCTATGCCGCGGCGATCCAGGCGACCCTGCGCCCGGAGGACATCACAGCCAGCTACCGGATCGTCAACATGGCCCCGCGCCCGGACACGCCCCTGTGCGACTGGGTTGCGCCGATGCGACCCGGGGGCGAGATCATGATCGGCTCGACCGATGTCGCCGATGTGACGCGCGTCGTGCCGATGACGCAATGCCTGGTGGCGACCGTGGCCATCGGCACCCCGGCCCACAGCTGGCAGGTGACGGCGCAGGGCAAGTCGCCCGCCGCGCACAAGGGGATGGTGCATGCGGGCAATGCCATGGCGCGCTGCGCGCAGGAGTTGATCGCCGATGCCGCGCTGCTGGCGCAAGCGAAGGCCGAGCACGCCGAGTCCCTGCGGGCCGAGCCCTATGTCTGCC
>CALEZJ010000069.1 GCA_937927885.1 uncultured Paracoccaceae bacterium
GTTCATCGCCATGTCCTCCGCCGTTTCCAGCGTTGTGCGCCACTCAGCCCCTGCGCTGCACCACCCAGATAGGCCTCGCGCACATCGGCCTTTTGCGACAGCGCGGCGCAGGTATCGGCGGCAACTATGCGCCCCAGTTCCATGATATAGCCGTCATCCCCGTGTTTCAGGGCGATGGCCGCATTCTGTTCGACCACCAGAACGGCGGTGCCTGTCTCGTCACGGATGCGGCGGATGATGCCGAATATCTCGTGGACCAGAATCGGCGACAATCCCAGGCTGGGTTCGTCCAGCATCAGCAGTTTCGGTGCCGACATATAGGCGCGCCCGATCGCCACCATCTGCTGTTCGCCCCCGGACAACAACCCGGCGTGCTGGGCATCGCGTTCGCGCAAGCGCGGGAACCAGCCCTGCACCCGGGAAAGATCACGGGCCACGGCATCGCGGTCAGCGCGGGCATAGGCGCCCATCATCAGGTTTTCGCGCACGCTGAGGAACGGGTAGACCTGCCGACCCTCGGGTACCAGCACCAGACCGCGCCGTGCAACCTCGTCGGCATCGAGCCCCTGCACCTCGCGGCCCTCGAACAGCGTCCGACCCTTGAACGGGTCGATCACACCGGCCAGCGTGTTCAGCAGCGTCGTCTTGCCCGCGCCATTCGCACCCATCACGGCAACGATTCGCCCCTTGGAAACACTCAGGTTGATGCCCTTCATCGCGGCGATGGTCCCATACCAGGTTTCCAGATTCTGCACGTCCAGCAGCATGGTTCAGGTCCCCAGGTAGGCGGCGATGACATCGGGATGCGCCTGCACTTCGGCGGCCGAGCCCTGGGCCAGCACCCTGCCCTGCGCCATGCAGATGACGCGGTCTGCCACAGCGCTGACCAGCGCCATGTCGTGTTCGATCATCACCACGGTGATCCCAAGATCGCTGCGGATATCGTCGATCCAGAAGGCCAGGTCGCGGGTTTCCTCGGGGTTCAACCCAGAGGCCGGCTCATCAAGGAACAACAGTTCGGGACCCGAACACAGCGCGCGGCCCAGTTCCACCACCTTGCGCACCCCGTAGGGCAATCCCGCTACCCGAGCGTGACGCCAGGCGGAAAGGTCTAGAAAATCAATGATATCCTCGACCCTTGCGCGATGATCCTCCTCGATCCGCGTCAGCGCGGGCGTGCGCAGGACCTGCTGCCACCAGGCCCCGGCGCCAAAGCGGTGGCGGCCCAGAAGCAGATTGTCCAGAACGGTCGCGGCCTCGAACAATTCGATGTTCTGAAAGGTCCGGGCGATACCCAGATGAGCGATGCGCGAACGCGAAAGGCGGGCGATGTCCTGACCCTTGAACAGGATGCTGCCCTGCGTGGCATCGAAGACCCGCGTCACCAGGTTCAGCATCGACGTCTTGCCCGCGCCATTGGGGCCAATCACCGCCAGCACCTCGCCCCGGTTCACCGACAGGCTGATGTCTGAGATCGCCTTGAGCCCGCCGAAATGCAGCGCCAGCCGGTCGAGTTCCAGAAGGGGCGTGTCGCTCATCGGTTGCGCTCGGATTTCATGTAGGTTTTCTGGCGGCGGAAGGTGTCGCGGCGGTACAGGGGAAAGGTTTCGAACAGGGCGCGCAGCTTCAGCCAGCGACCGTTCAGGCCCGTGGGCTCGAACAGCACAAAAAGCGCCAGCACTAGCCCCGCAACAAAGATCTCCAACCCCGACTGGCGCGCCATGGCCGTGGGCAGCAGCGATTTCAGCGCCGAGACCGCATTGGGCAACAGTGAGATCAACACCGCACCCAGGATCGCGCCGCGCAGACTGCCAAGGCCCCCGATCACCACCATCAAGACCAGATCGAGCGACAGGAGCAGCGTGAAGGCGTCGGGGGTCAGATAGCCGATGTGATGTGCCATCAGCGCCCCTGCCAGACCGGTGATACCCGCCGAAAGGCCAAAAGCACCGACCTTCACCCGGTTCACCTCGATCCCCAAAGCCAGTGCCGCGGCCTCGGAATCGCGCACGCCGGTCATCGCGCGGCCAAGACCCGAGCGCATCAGATTGGCCAGGACCACCAGCGTGAGCACACAAAGCGCGAGACAGACGTAGTAGAAGGCGCGCGGCGAGCCGACGGACCAGCCGAACAGGCGCGGCGTCGCCACCACCATCCCCATGTAGCCTCCGGTCACGCTGCGCCAATGGCCGATCACCTGTTCAACCACGATGGCGAAGGCCAGCGTGACCATGGCAAGGTAAAGCCCGTGTACCCGGATCGCCGGGATGCCCACCACCAGCCCGGCGACTGCCGCGATCAGGGCCGCCAGCGGGACCGAGGCGGCAAAAGGCACGCCTTGTGCCATCAGCCAGGCATGGGCATAGGCCCCAATGGCGACAAAACTGGCATGTCCCAGACTGACCTGTCCGGTAAAGCCGGTCAGTGTCATCAGCCCCATGGCCGCGATGCACAGGATCAGCACATAGCCCAGCTCCCCCACCAGATAGGTCGAGGCCACCAGCGGTAGCACCAGAAGCGCGGCCAGCAGCGAACCATACGCCAACCAGTCCGAGGGGTGACGCAACAAGGCAAATCCCTGAGCGTAGCGGGTGTGATAGTCGAACCGCATGTCTCAGACCCTCCGCCCGTGGGCTTCGCCCAGAATGCCGCGCGGGCGGAGGATCAGCGCCGCAATCAGCACGACATAGGGCGCGATGTCGCGAAACCCGTCAGGCATATAGCCACCCGCGTATTGCTCGATCAGACCGATCAGCACGCCCCCCAGAACGGCGCCCGGCAAGCTGCCGAACCCACCCAGCACGATGGCAGCCAGCGCCTTCAGCGTGATCAGCCACAGCGAGGTATCAACCAGTGTGACCGGTGCCAGGAACATGCCCGCAATGGCCGCCGTGACCCCCGCCAGCGCCCAGACCAGCGAATTAAGCCGTTTGACCCGCACGCCGTTCAGATGCGCCGCCAACTGGTTCTGGCTGGCCGCCTGCATCGCCACCCCCAGCCGAGTGCGGCGAAAGAACAGCCAGAGCCCGCCCGCGATCAGCAGTGCCGTGCCGGTGATGACCAGGGAGAGGTCGGCAATGGCGACCCCCGCAACCTCGGTCGTGCGCCCGCTCCACGGTGTCGCATAGCTTTGCGATTCCGTGCCAAAGCCCATGCTGACCGCACCCCGGATCATGAAGGCCAGCGCGATGGTCAACATGACACCCGCGAACTGCGGCTGTCCGGCGATGCGGCGCACCACCAGCGCATCGATTCCATAGGCCAGAACCCCGATCCCGACAGCCACCAGCGGCACCACCAGCCAGAACGGCAGGCCGACCAGATCGATCAGCGCCCAGGCGGAAAAGGCCGACAGGACCAGCAGATCACCATGAGCAAAGTTCAGCACTTCGGTCGCCTTGTGGATCAGCACGATCCCCATGGCGACCAGCGCATAAATCGTGCCGACGGCGATGCCGTTTACAGTGACCTGCGCGAACAGATCCAGCGCATTGGTCATACGGGGCCTCCGGTTTCGAAACGGACATCCCAGGCGCGCAGCCGCTGGTGGCAATGGCCGCAGGTCGCGCGGGGCATGAAAGGTTTGCCGCAGGCGCGGTGGCGGGGACGAATCGAGCTTTGCTCGTGAAAATGGTGCTCGGCAGCCCAGGTGCTGACCAGCACGATATAGGGAAACAACGCGCGGCTGGCGGCTGTCAGCAGGTAGATGCGGCGGCGACCATCCTCGCGGTCGGGTTCGACAGACAATAGCCCAGCCTCGACCATCGCCGCCAGCCTGCGGCTGAGCAGGGGCGGGCTGATGCGCAACACATGCGCGATCTGGTCGAAATGACGGCATCCCAGCACGGCGGCCGAGACAATCATCAGCGACCAGCGATCCAGCCGCAGCGCCAGATGAGACATCGCTCCGTCGTTGACAGTGACCTTGGGCGTGCGCATCGCCTCACCCGTGTCATGCGGCAGTCGGGGATTGGGTTTCAGGGAAAAGTCCAGATCCCGCATGGTGACCGTCTCGCCGCAGGCCTCGCAGGTCAGTTGCGGAACAAAGGCGTGACCGCAGGTCCGATGAACCAGCCGGTCAGGCAGCGCGACACGGTTCTCGCCGAACCGGTGTTCCCAGTCCCAGGTCATCAACGTCGCTTCGTAAAGCGCCATGCCCTTGGCGGTCAGATGATAGGCATAGCGCTCGGGTCGCTCCTGATAGAGCCGCGGACGTAACATATCCATATGGACAAGGGATTTCAGCCTATCCGACAGCGTCCGGCGCGGGATTGCCAGCCGGGTCTGGAAGTCGTCAAAGCGTTTGACCCCCAGAAAGGCCGCCATCAGGATCTGCATGGTCCAGCGGTCGCCGATCAGTTTCAACGCATGGCTCAAGGTCGAGGTGCTCAGCGCCTCGCGGATCAGGTCGAGGTCGGGGGCCTCGCTCATGCCACGCGCTCGAGAACCATGGCCGAGGCAAGACCCGCCGCCCCGCAAGCCGCAACCAGCGCCCGTCGCGCTCCGCGCCGTTCCAACTCGTCCAGCGCCGTGCCGATCAGCGCCGATCCGGTCGAACCCATGGCATGCCCCAGCGCGATGGCGCCGCCGTTGACATTCAACCGGTCCGGCCCCACCTCCATGTGACGGGCAAAATGCAGCGCGAGAGCGGCGAAACTCTCGTTGACTTCGAAGAGATCGATGTCGTCCACCGTCAATCCCGCGCGCGCCAGCGCGGCGCGGGCTGCGTCGACGCTGCCGGTCAGCGCCAGCACCCGCTCCACCGCCAGTTCGGCAACCGACAGGATCCGCGCGCGCGCAAGCAGCCTTTCGCGCCGTGCCGCCGAAGCGCTGGCCACCAGCACCGCCGAGGCCCCGTCGGCCATCGCCGGGGAATTGCCGGCATGGTGGACATGGTCCACCCGTGTCAACCCGGTATGCGCCATGATCGCCGCGTCCAGACCGTAGGCCGCGCCCATTTCGGCAAAGGCAGGCGGCAGGGCAGACAGGGCCTCGGCGCTGGTGCCCGGCCGCGGCGTCTCATCGGCCGAGAGCCCACCGACCGCCACCAGCGAGGCGAAATGCCCCGCCTCGCGCGCAACGGCGGCACGCCGCTGGGTTTCGGCCGCATAGGCGTCGCAATCGGCGCGGGAAAACCCCTCGATCGTCGCCACGGCATCGGCACTGATACCGATGGGCACCAGACGCGCGGCCTTCTGGAACTCGCGGTCATGGGTCAGCGCACCCTTGTCCGAGGCCATCGGCACGCGCGACATGCTCTCGACCCCGCCGCCGATGGCTAGCCCGTCGGCGGCCAGCGCCCGCAGCCCGGCCAGCGCAACCGCGCTGAGGCCACTGGCGCAATAGCGGTTCACGGTCAGGCCCGGAACGCCGTCGGCATATCCCGCCGCGATCAGCCCCAGCTTGGCGATGTTGGCGCCCTGCTCGCCTGTCTGGGTGACGCAGCCCAGGAACGCGTCCTCGATGACCCGTCCGGCCAGCGCGTGACGTTCGGCCAGTTCCCGCAACGGTGCTGCCAGCAGATCGACCGGCTTCACCCCTGCCAGCGCGCCCTTCGCGTTGCCCCGCCCGCGCGGGGTGCGCAACGCATCGATGATGACAAGCTCGGCCATCCCCTCTCTCCTCCCCTTCCCAGCGCCGGTTGGCCCGGCGTCCGATTACTCGGTGGCCTCGACCACGAAGCTGACGACTGTTCCGAAACTGCCACCGATGTTCAGCGTCTGGATGCGGTACGCGCCCTCGATCTGTTGCGCGCCCGCCTGCTTCGTCACCTGCAGCGCGGCATCGCGCAGCATGCGCGCACCGGTCGCCCCCACCGGATGACCGCATCCGATAAGCCCGCCCGAAAGGTTGACCGGGCAGCGACCGCCGCGCTCGATGCTGCCGTCCTCTATGGCCTGCCAGCTTTGGCCCGGCTCGGTCAGCCCCAGATGATCCAGCGCGATGTATTCGGTGGTGGTGAAGCAATCGTGGGTTTCAACCCCGCTGACCGCCTCGATCCCGCCAATTCCTGCGCGGCGCCAGGCGTCCTCGATGGCCCGGCGGACATGGGGAAAGAGATGCTCGCCCGCATGCGCCAACTTGTCCTTGAACCTGAGGCCGGCGTTGCGGTGCCCCCAGCCCGCAATGCGCGCGGCCTTGCGGCCTGTGCGTCGCACCCAGTCCGCGGCGAAGGCGGGGGAGGCCAGCACCAGCGCCGCCGCGCCATCGGTAATCTGTCCGCAATCCTGCCGACGTGTGCCGGGTTCGATCAGCGGGTTGGCGTTGTCGTCATCGGTAAAACTGAGCGGGTTGAACTGCCATTTGCGGGTCTGTGCCAACGGGTTCAGCCGGGCATTCGCGTAGTTCAATTCGGCAATGCGGTTCAGGTAACGCCGGTCCAGACCATAGCGGCGCTCATATTCCTGTGCAGCCAGACCAAAGACGGCAGGCCAGAGAAACCGGCAATCGATGTCCTCGTTCCCCTGCCAGCCGGCAGCGTTCTGGTTGATGCTGGCGACGTCGCCGGGCGTGTTCTTGAACTCCTCGGCGCCGATCACCAGCACGCAATCATAACGCCCGGCCTCGATTTCCGCCATCGCGGCGAGCACGGCGAGCGAGGAACTGGCGCAGGCCCCTTCGTGGCGCATCGCGGGCACGCCCCATAGATCGGGCACCACCTGAGCGACCATGGCCCCCAGATGCGCCTGTCGGCTCTGCAACTCGCCAAAGGCGTTGCCGACATGAATGCTCTGAACCTCGGCAGTGGTGACCTGCGCATCTTCCAGCGCGGCCAGGGTTGCCTCGCGGATCATGTGGGAAATATCCCTGCCCTCGCGCGACCAGGCGCGGGCAAAATCGGTCTGGTGCGATCCCAGGATGTAGGTCATGCGCCTGCCACCATGAAGCGCGCACGCGCGGCGGCGTATTCAGCGGCGAGCCGGTCGACGATCACCGCGACGGGCTCGGTCCCCTTGACCGCGCCAACCCCCTGCCCCGCCGACCAAACGTCAGCCCAGCGTTTCGCGCTCTGGTTCTGGGTGCTGTCATAAGCCTTGCCGGGGGCGTCGGGCATGTTGGCCGGGTCATATCCGTTGGCGATCAGCGACGGTTTCAGCCAGCTTGCCGGTGTGCCGGTGATCCCGGCGCTGACCAGAAGATCCTCGATCCCTGCCGCCGCCAGCATGTCCTTGTAGGGCTGCGAGGCCAGGCTTTCCGATGCGGCGACAAAAGACGTGCCCATGTAGACATAGTCCGCCCCCGTCGCGATGGCCCCGGCGATGCCCGCGCCGTCGCTGATCCCGCCACCGATTATCAGCGGGCCCTGATGAAAGGCCCGCACCGCGCTGGCAAAGGCAAAGGGCGACAGCGTGCCTGTATGCCCGCCTGCCCCGGTGCAAATGCAGGCCAGACCATCGGCCCCCGCCGCCAGCGCCTTTCTGGCCAGCATGGGCGACGTCACATCGGCAATCACCGTGCCGCCATAGGCATGGACGGTTTCGACGGCCGGTTTCGGACTGCCAAGGGCGGTGACGACAAAGGGCGGCTGATGTTTGGCAATCAGGGCCAGATCGTCGGGCAGGCGGGCGTTGGTGGAATGTGTCACCAGATTGGCGCACCAAGGGGCGTCACCAACCTCCGCCCGGATGCGGGTCATCCAGTCAGCGAGGATGGCGGTTGTGCGGCAATTCGGGGTGGGGAAGGAGCCGACGATCCCCGCCCTACAT
>CALEZJ010000070.1 GCA_937927885.1 uncultured Paracoccaceae bacterium
CTTCTCCAGTTCGCTGATGCGCCCCGAAGCCACCGCTGGCGACGTGCGCTGATCACGGGCAGCGGCTGACATGCTGCCCAATTCATAGACACGCACGAACATCCGGATCATGTTCACATAGGACACTTTCAGCCCCCGCTTGAAAGTCCTCAGACATTTGCCGGATTATCAGAAAGCCGGGCGCCGGTATAGCCTTGGTGCAAAAGCAGGAGAGGCACATGTACGATCTCGCCATCATCGGCGCCTGGGCCGAATTCGCGCTGCGTTGGCTGCATGTCATCACCGCCATCGCCTGGATTGGCTCGTCCTTCTACTTCATCGCGCTGGATCTGGGACTGCGCAAACGGCCCGGATTGCCGGACGGGGTGCACGGCGAGGAATGGCAGGTCCATGGCGGCGGGTTCTATCACATCCAGAAGTATCTGGTGGCCCCCGCGACAATGCCCGAGCACCTGACCTGGTTCAAATGGGAAAGCTATGCCACCTGGATGTCGGGCTTTGCGCTTCTGGCGATGGTCTATTACCTGGGGGCCGAGTTCTATCTGATCGATCCCGAAGTAATGGAGCTGCGAGTCTGGCAGGCCATCGCGATTTCGGCCGGTTCGCTGGTGTTCGGCTGGTTCGCCTATCACTGGCTGTGCGGTGTCTTTGTCAACGCGAACCAGAGCTGGCTGATGGTGGCGCTGTTTGGCGTGCTGGTCGGGATGGCGTATTTCTACACTTCGGTCTTTACCGGCCGCGCGGCGATGCTGCATCTGGGGGCGTTCACGGCCACCATCATGTCGGCGAATGTCTTTCTGGTCATCATCCCCAATCAGGTTATCGTGGTGGGTGATCTGGTGGCAGGGCGCAGGCCGGACCCCAAATACGGCAAGATCGCCAAGCAGCGTTCGACCCACAACAACTATCTGACGCTGCCGGTCATCTTCATGATGCTCTCGAACCACTATCCGCTGGCCTTTGGCACGCAGTACACTTGGATCATCGCCAGCCTGGTGTTCCTGATGGGCGTGACGATCCGGCATTACTTCAACTCGAACCATGCGCGCACCGGCAATCCCACCTGGACCTGGGCGGTGACGGCGGTGATTTTCGTGTTGATCATGTGGTTGTCGATCGCCCCAGCCTTGCGCAACGAAGAGCAGGTTTCGGACCTGTCGGGCACGCCCCTGCGCTTTGCGCAGGCCGAGGGTTTTGCCGATGTGCATTCCATCGTCGCCGGCCGCTGTTCGATGTGCCATGCCGAACAGCCGGTCTATCCTGGTCTGAACTGGGCCCCGCGCGGGATCCTGCTCGAGACCGAGGCCCAGGTCGCCCGCGCCGCGCGGCTGGTTTATCTGCAATCCGCGCGCAGCCACGCCATGCCGCCGTCCAATCTCAGCTGGATGGAAGAGGATGAACGTGCCCTGATCCGGCGTTGGTATCAGAACGTCACCGACGCTCAGGGTTGATCTCGGGCGGGCACCTGCCCACTCGAACGGGGTTTGAGGCTCGCCCGGCGGCCTGAGGGGTGGCCGGATGCCCCCTGCAAGCCGACTACCCGTCGAGGGGTTCGATCAGTTCCGGCCCCTGCGCGCGGTTCGCGTTGACAGCCAGCCCGACCCGGCAGAACTTCAGCGCGCCCTCGGCAGGGGGGCGCATCAACCGGGCCGCCCCGTGTCCAGCTTCGCCCAGCCAGAGCGGCCAGTCGACAGGGTCCAGCGCCACCGGCACTCGGTCGTGCAGTTTCGCCATATGCCCGGTTGCGGCGGCTGTGACGATGGCGCAGGTGGCGATCCGGCTGCCCTCGGGGCTGTCCCAGCCTTGCCAGACCCCCGCAAACACCATCGCTTCGCCATCGGTGCGGGTGATGAACCATGGCAGACGGCTGTCGCCTTCCTTGGTCCACTCGAAAAATCCGCTCGCCGGGATCAGGCAGCGGCGCTTTCGCGCTGCCTCGGCAAAAGCGGGTTTCTCGGCGAGGCTTTCGCTGCGGGCGTTGAACAGCAGGGGGCCGTCGCTCAATCCCTTGTACCAGCGCGGTACAAAGCCCCAACGCATAGGTCCCAACCGTCGGTGGCCTCCGGCGCTGATGACCACGGCGACAGGTTGCGTGGGGCAGACGTTGAAGCGCGGCGTTGGTGGCAGGTCGTTGGACGGCACGGCATAGAATAGCCGCGCCATCGCGTCATCGGGCAGGGTCAAGGCAAAGCGTCCGCACATGACCCATGGGGCCATGCAGGGTGCCGCGGGTCAAGCCTGCTCAATCGCCTTGCGCGCAGTCGGTGATACCTTGGGCCAGGGCGCGCATCGTTTCGGCATAGAGTTGGGGGCCCGGCACACCGGTAACCCCTTCTGGGTCCAGCGGTGCGCCAAGACGCAAGTCCGTACCCTCGGCGACAATCCGGGCAAAGGCGTCGGAATGGTTCACCTCGGGAAAGATGCAAGCCGCACCGGCCGCAACCAGATCCGCGCGCAGCGTCGCGATACGGGCGGCCCCTGGGTCCGCTGCATTGCCATCGGCGATTGTGCCCAGAACATTCAGGCCGAAATCGCGGGCCAGATAGCCAAAGGCATCATGGTGAAAGACCAGCCCCACGCCCTGCGCCGGTGCGAGGCTTCGGGTCAATTCACTGTGCAGGACGGCAAAGGACTCGGCGCTGCGCTGCGCATTCCGGCGGTAGGTGTCAGCATTCGCAGGGTCCAATGTGGCCAGGGTTTCGGCGATTTCCTCAACCCACCGGGCGGCGTTGGCGGTGCTCATCCAAAGATGCGGGTCGAATTCGCCGTGCTCATGCTCATGGTCATGATGCTCATTGTGATCATGCTCTTCGTGCTCGCCGAATTCCCGCGCTGCGCCGAACGGCTGGCGGATCAGGCCCTCGAACTCGGCCAGTTCCAGCACCCTTGCGTTGGAGAGCCCGGCAATCACGTCCTGCATCCAGGGAGACAGCGCCGGGCCGGTCCAGATGACCAGATCGGCACCCGCCACGGCCCGTGCCTGACTGGGACGCAACTGCGCGTGATGTGCGTCGCCGCCGCGATCCAGCAGCAACTCAGGTGTCCCCAGATCCCCCATCACCAGCGCGGTGAGAGAATGGTTGATCGGCACGTCGGCCACCACGCGCGGCACTTGTGCCCAAAGCGGGCTGGAGGACAACAGAAGGGCGGCGAGGGTCAGTCGGGTCATGGTGCTTCGGACTTGGAAAGGGCGGGGAATCAGCTATACTGAATATTGTTATAGTATAACATATCAAGTGACAACCCCGGCGATACCCATGAGCGCGCAGGCCTTCGAACCTCACGACCACCATCATTGCGTCGCGGATGCACTGCACGGTGCTGAAGCAGTGATCGCAGCGCGGGGCCTCCGGCTTACGCCGGTGCGGCGGCGCACTCTCGAAATTCTGCTGGAGCGCCATGGCGCGATGGGGGCCTACGAGGTTCTGGAGCGGCTGGGCGAGGAAGGATTTGGCCACCAGCCCCCGGTTGCCTATCGCGCGCTGGAGTTTCTGGTCGAGAACGGTCTGGCGCACCGCATCCAGCGGCTGAACGCTTTTACCGCCTGCGTGCATCCGGGCGAGGCGCATCATGCAGGGTTCCTGATCTGCGAGACCTGCAAGACCGTGGCCGAGGTGCCGGCCGAACCGTTGCGTCAGGCGCTGGGGCAGGGGGCGGCGGCGCTGGGTTTCGTCGTCGAACGGGTGACGATCGAGGCGCTTGGGCGCTGCGCGACCTGTCGGGAGCGCACCGAATGACCCGCCTGATCGAGGCGCAGGGGCTGAGCGTCGCTTACGGCGTTGCATTGCCCGTGCTTCATCATGTGAATTTCCGGCTGGAGGCGGGCGAGATCGTCACCATCGTCGGGCCGAACGGATCGGGCAAATCAACGCTGCTGCGCGCGCTCCTGGGAATGGTGGTGCCGACCGAGGGCCGGGTGATCCGCGCGCCGGGGTTGCGGGTGGGCTATGTGCCGCAAACCCTGCATCTGGATGCGAACCTGCCGCTGAGCGTCGAACGCTTCTTGCGGCTGAATCGGCGGCTGGATGCGGCCTCGGTTGCCACGCTGCTTGCGCGGGTGGGCGCGCCGGGTTTGCAGGGGCGGGCCTTGGCGACACTGTCGGGCGGGCAGTTCCAGCGGGTGCTGCTGGCGCGGGCTTTGGCGGGCGATCCCCAGCTTCTGGTGCTCGACGAGCCAACAAAAGGCCTCGACCAGCCCGGCACGGCGGCGTTCTACCGGCTGATCGAGGAGGTGCGCCGCCAGATCGGCTGTGCCGTGCTCAGCGTCAGCCACGATCTGCATGTGGTGATGAGCGCCTCGGACCGCGTGGTGTGCCTCAATGGCCATGTGTGCTGCGAGGGGGCCCCTTCAGTTGTCTCGGCAGCGCCGGAATACCGCGCGCTCTTCGGGCTGGGTACCGGTGGCGCGCTGGCCCTGTACCAGCACCACCACGACCACGGCGCGGATCACCCCGACCATCCCCACGACCACGAGACCTGCGACCATGATCATTGACGCATTTCTGTTGCGCGCCCTGGGTGCGGGGATGATCGTGGCGGTGGCGGCGGGGCCTTTGGGTTGTCTGGTGGTGTGGCGGCGCATGGCCTATTTCGGCGATGCTACCGCGCACGCTGCCGTGCTGGGCGTGGCGCTGGCACTGGCCTTTGATGTCTCGGTCTTCGCGGGCACACTGGCCACGGCGCTGGTGATGGCGGGCGCGGTGGCGACGCTGGCGGGCAAGGGCTGGGCGATGGATACAACGTTAGGGGTGCTGGCGCATTCCGCGCTGGCGATGGGGTTGGTGGTGGTGTCCCTCCTGCAAGGTGTGCGAATCGATCTGGCCGCTTTCCTCTTTGGCGACATCCTGACTGTGACGGCGCGCGATCTGTGGCTGATGGGGGCGGGGGCGGCGCTGGTCAGCACACTGATCGTCTGGCGGTGGGAGGCCCTGCTGGCCGTCACCATCTCCGAGGACCTCGCGCAGTCAATGGGTCTGAGCCCGGCGCGCGAGCGGCTGGTGCTGACGTTGGCGCTGGCGGTCGTGGTGGCAGTCGCGCTGAAGGTGGTCGGCGCGCTGCTGATTGCTGCCATGCTGCTGATCCCACCCGCGACGGCGCGCATCTATGCCCGCTCGCCCGAGGGGATGGCGGTATTGGCGATACTGGTTTCGGCATTGGCGGTGCTGGCGGGGCTGACGGCCTCGCTGACCTGGGACACGCCCGCCGGGCCCAGCATCGTCAGCGCGGCGGCGACGCTGTTCGTGTTGTCGCTGGTCGGCTCGGCGCTGGTCAGGCGACCCGGTCGCGGGGGAGCGCGAGAAAGGCATCCTCGAGATTCGGCTCGGCGGTTGCGAGGTCGGCGATTTCCACCCCGGCGGCTTGCACCGCGGCCAGAAGCGCCCCGGTCGACACCCGGCTCGCGGGATAGGTCAGCACCAGCCAGCCATCTGCGCGATCCTCGCGCGTCACCCCATCCGGCAGCGCCAGAGCGGTGACCGATCGAGCCGGGCGGACCAGCAGGCTCTTGGCGTCCACTCGCGACAGGATGCCCGCCGTCGTGTCGCGGACGATCAGGCGCCCCTTGTCGATGATGGCGATTTCGTCGCACATCTCCTGCGCCTCTTGCAGGTAGTGCGTTGTCAGGATGATCGTAATCCCCTGCCGGTTCAGCATCCGGACATTGGCCCAGAGCATCTGCCGCAGTTCGATATCCACCCCTGCCGTGGGTTCGTCGAGCACCAAGACCTGAGGGCTGTGCACCAGCGCCTTGCCAAGGAGCAGCCGCCGCCGCATTCCGCCCGACAGCGTGCGGGCATAGGCGTTGGCCTTGTC
>CALEZJ010000071.1 GCA_937927885.1 uncultured Paracoccaceae bacterium
TGCCTGTCTCGTGGGCTCGGAGAGGTGTATAAGAGACAGAGCGACATCGCGGCAGCGCGGGGCAGTGCCGAAGGCACGGTCAAGGCGCATCTGAGCGCCGTGTTCCGCGCCTCATCAGTGCGCACGCGCGGCGAGTTGGTCGGGTTGTTCATGGAGGAATTCCTCGATCACGGTGCATCCCGACGGCTCTGAGGATGTGAAACCCGCTTCCCCCCGCGCGCGCATCGGCTTATGGAGGGCGCAATCCAGCCGCGACCGGAGTCTGCCATGAAAGCCGCTGTCCTCACCTTTCCCGGGTCCAACTGCGACCGCGATCTGGCCGTCGCCTTCGAGGCGGCCGGGGCCGAGGTCACGCGGGTCTGGCATAAGGACGCCACCCTGCCCGCAGGCACCGATGTTGTCGGCATTCCCGGCGGGTTCAGCTTTGGCGACTATCTGCGCTGCGGGGCCATCGCTGCACGCTCGCCCATCGCGCAGGCGGTGATCGCGCATGCCGGGCGTGGCGGCTATGTGCTGGGGGTGTGCAACGGCTTTCAGGTGCTGGTGGAAACCGGCCTGCTGCCGGGCGTGCTGATGCGCAACGCAGGGCTGAAATTCGCGTGCAAGCCGGTGGCACTGGACGTCGCCTCGACCGACAGCGCCTTTACCGCCCGCTATGCGAAGGGCCAGCGCATCACAGTGCCGATCGCCCATCACGACGGCAATTTCCAGGCCGACGACGACACGCTGGCGCGGATCGAGGGCGAGGGGCAGGTGGCCTTCCGCTATGCGCAGAATCCGAACGGATCGAAGAACGCCATCGCCGGGATCCTGTCGGCCAACCGCCGCGTCCTCGGCATGATGCCGCACCCCGAGCGTGCCATCGACCCCCACCACGGCGGCACCGATGGCCGGGCGCTGTTCGCGGGGCTGATGGGCGCACTGGCGCTGACGTGATCGGCCCCCGCCGCGCCGCGGCTTGAGCCTGCCTGACCGCGGACCTAGACTGCCGCAATGACCGCGCCCGCCTCATCCTCTCCGCCCGATCCGGCCCTGCCGCCCAGCGTCGGCATGCCGCTCTGGGGGCGCGCGCTGGTCGGGCTGCTGATCCTTCTGGCGGGGGCGGTGGTGCTGCTGCTGGATGACTGGCTCTCGGACAGTTTCACCGACGACACCCGCAGCCGGGCCGAACTGCGGCTGGTGCTGTTCGCAGGCAACATCGAGGCCGAGTTGCAGCGCACTCAGGTGCTGCCGATCCTGCTGGCGCGCGACCCGGTGCTGCGCGAGGCGCTTCAGGCCGGCAATTACGCCTCGATTCCGCAATCGCTGATCCAGTTGCAGGCCGAAGTCGGCTCGGCGGCGATCGAGCTTCTGGACGTCAACGGCCGCGTGGTCGGGGCGACCGACCGCATGCGTCTGGGGACGATCCGCGCCAACGAGCAAGTGTTTGTCGAGGCGCGCCGCGCGGTCGACACGATCTTTTCGGTCAATCAGCGCGATTCCGGTGGCTATGGGTTCTATTTCGGTCGGGCGATCCGGGTTTCGGGCCGGGTGATCGGCGTTGTCATCGTCGAGGTCGACCTCGCGCGGCTGGAACGCGCCTGGTCCGGCTTTGCCGATGTGGTGGCGCTGACCGACAGCGAGGGGCGCATCATCCTGTCGACCGAACCCCGCTGGCGCGGGCGCACCGAGGCCGAGGCCCTTGCACTGCGCGACCAGCCCTCGGCCTTCGTGCGGGTGTTGCGCTATACGGCCGATCTGGCGGGGCGGGGGCCCGATGCCTTTGTCGCCAACGAGGGCGTGCTGCGCGCTGAAACCCGCGTGCGCCATCGCGGCTGGAAGCTGATCAGCTACACGCCCTTTGACGGGGTGCGCGAAAAGGTCAACGGGGTGCTCGCGCTGGTGGTGATGGGCTTTGCGCTGATCCTGTCGCTGGTATTCTATCAGGTTTCGCGCCGGGCCTGGACCCAGACCGCGCTGTTCGAGCGCGAATCGGTCGAGCTGAGGCAGTTGAACCTGCGCCTGCAGCGCGAAATCGCGGCGCGCGAAAAGGCGCAGAAGGACCTGACGGTGGCCGAACAGACGCTGGCGCAATCCTCGAAACTGGCGGTGCTGGGCGAGATGTCGGCGGCGGTCAGCCACGAATTGAACCAGCCTCTGGCGGCGATGAAGACCTATCTGGCCGGCGCGCGTCTCCTGATGACCCGGCGGCGCAGCGAGGAGGCGCTGGTCTCGGTCCAGCGCATCGACGATCTGATCGACCGGATGGGCGCGATCACGCGGCAGTTGAAAAGCTATGCCCGCAAGGGCGGCGATGCTTTTGCCCCGATCGATCTGCGCGCCTCGGTGACCGAGGCGCTGGCGATGATGGAGCCCCGCCTGCGCGAGCGCCGCGTGCTGGTCGTGCGCACCCTGCCCAAGGAGCCGGTGATGGTCATGGGCGACCGGCTGCGGCTGGAACAGGTGCTGATCAACCTGATGCGCAACGCCGTGGACGCGACCCGCAGCCAGAACGCGCCGCAGATCGACCTGATCCTGACTCAGGGTGACACGGTGACGCTGACGGTCGCCGACAACGGCAGCGGCATCGCCGAGATCGACAAGATCTTCGAGCCCTTCTACACCTCGAAGGCGGCGGGCGAAGGGGTGGGGCTGGGACTGGCGATTTCCTCGGGGATCATCGCCGACCATGGTGGCCGCCTGACCGCCCGCAACCGTCCCGAAGGGGGGGCGGCCTTTGACATTGCGCTGCCGGTGCTGGCCCAGGCCAGCGGGCCGGAGGCAAGGATTGCCTGATTGCCTGCCTAATGGCCGCGTCCCGCATCCGGGACCGGCGCGGATACGACCCACAGGAGAGCCGACATGACCCCCAGCGACAGCGCCCCCCAGTCCACCCGGACCCCCGCGCGCATCGCCGTCATCGACGACGAGCCCGACATGCGCGCCTCGATCAGCCAGTGGCTGTCGCTGTCAGGCTTTCAGCCCGAGACCTTTGCCAGCGCCGAAGAGGCGCTGACGGTGGTTGGCGCCGATTTTCCCGGCATCGTCGTCACCGACATCCGCATGCCCGGCATGGACGGCATGGCGCTCCTGAAACGGCTGATGAGCCAGGATTCCGGCCTGCCGGTGATCCTGATCACCGGGCATGGCGATGTGCCGATGGCGGTCGAGGCGATGCGGCTGGGGGCCTGGGATTTTCTGGAGAAACCCTTTGACCCCGACCGCATGACCACGCTGGCGCGCGAGGCGCTGAAGGCGCGCGGGCTGGCGCTGGAAAGCCGGGCGCTGAGGCAGGAACTGGTGCGTCGTCTGGTGGGCAATTCGCCCGAAATGGTCCGCCTGCGCGAGGATATCCTCGATTTCGGCCAGGCCGATGGCCATGTGCTGATCGATGGCGAGACCGGCACCGGCAAGACGCTGGTCGCGCATGCGCTGCATGCGGTGGGGCCGCGGGCGGGCAAGCGCTTTGTCACGCTCGCCTGCGCCGGACTGGATGACGAGACACTGGCGGCGCGGCTCTTTGGCCCGATCGACGGGGGCGGGCTGCCGCTGGTCGAGGAGGCGCGCGGCGGCACCCTGTGTCTGGAGGATATCGAGGCGCTCAGCCCGGCCCTGCAGGGCCGTCTCCTGGCCTTCATCAACGACCAGCCGGCGCCCCCCGCGACGCGCATCGTGGCGATCTGCAACGACCATCAGCCCGGACGGACGCTGGAGGACCTGTTGCGGCCCGACCTTTACTACCGGCTGGCGGCAATGAAGCTGACGCTGCCTCCGCTCCGCGCGCGCGGCGAAGACATCCTGGCCCTGTTCAAGAGCTATGCGGGGGATTACGCCGAGGAATACGGTTGCCCGGCGCCCGACCTGGGCGCACAGGATGCGGCCTATCTGCTGCAGGCGCCCTGGCCGGGCAATGTGCGGCAACTGATCTCGATCGCCGAACAGGCGGTGCTGCAGGCGCGGCGCGGCACGGGGTCAGTGGTGTCGCTGGTGATGGCGGAAAACGAGGCCTCGGGCGGGGCGCTGACCACCGAGGGCAAGCCCCTGAAGGATTATGTCGAGGCCTTCGAGCGCACGCTGATCGACAATACGATGCGGCGTCACAAGGGGTCGATCGCGGCGGTGATGGAGGAATTGTGCCTGCCACGGCGCACGCTGAACGAGAAGATGGCGAAATACGGGTTGAGCCGCGGCGATTATGTGTGAGGGGGCGCGGCTGCGCGGCCCCATCGAG
>CALEZJ010000072.1 GCA_937927885.1 uncultured Paracoccaceae bacterium
CCCCCATAGAGCCAGTCGGCGCCCCCCTCGCCATAAAGCCGGTCATTGCCGCTTTCACCATAGATCGTGTCATTGCCCGTGCCGCCATAGGCCGTGTCCCGGCCACCCCCGCCACGGACGGAATCGTTCCCGCCGCCACCATACAGCCGGTCATTCCCGGCTTCCCCGTAAAGACGGTCATTGCCGGTGTCGCCGTAAATCAGGTCGTCATCGCGACCGCCCCAGATCCGGTCCGCGCCGGACCCGCCATAGATCGTGTCGTTCCCGCTGTCGCCATACAGGCGGTCCCCGGAACCGCCGCCCCAGATGCGGTCATTGCCGGTTCCGCCATAGACATAATCGACGCCGCCATCGCCATAGAGACGGTCGGCACCCGAATCGCCCCGGATCGTATCGCTGCCCGAACCGCCATAGATCGTGTCACGCCCGCCCGCGCCCCGGACGGAATCGTTTCCGCTGCCCGAGCGCAGGTTGTTCGCGGCCGAGTTGCCGAGGATCCAGTCGTCGCCCGATCCGGTGCGCGCGTTCTCGATCACCACGCCCCGCGCGATGCCCAGGTTTCCGACCATCCCGTTGATATCCGAGAAGGTCGCGTTGACCAGGCTCAAACGCTGGTTGGCGGTGGTGTTGCGCAGGTCGATCGTGTCCGTGCCGCCACCGTCATAGATGGTCATCACCAGGGGATTGCCCCCATCGGTCAGGGTGGTGCGGCCCTGGGCATAGGCGGCCCAGACCTGGGCAATATAGCCCGACAGGTTGGTGTTCGTGCCATAGACCGTGTTGCCGTTCAGCGCGCTCGAGGCGCCATAAACACTTTGAATCGCGACGATATCGGCCATCTGCGCCGACATGACCAGCCCCCAGGACGCCCCCGTGGTCGTGTTCTGGGTCTGGCTGAAATAGGACATGATCGACAGTTGCCAACTGTCGTTGGAAAAGGCGTTGTTCACGCCATAGGTCGCCGTATTGTTGTAGGGGCCCTGGTGGCCCAGCCCCAGCGCATGCCCGATCTCGTGGATGTAGGTCTGCAGGCTGTAGCTGTCGATCGTCGTGCCATAGGCGTCCAGCCAGTCGAGGCCGACATTGACCCTCGCGCTGACGATGTTCGAACCCGACGTGGTCGACGAGGCAAAGGCCCCGTTTTCGTTGTCGTCGAAGGTGATCATCGCCGAACCGGTGGTCTCCTGGAACACGACGTTGGCCACCGCCGACCAGGCCTCCATCGCCCAGCGCGCCAGTTGGCGGCCCTCGGCGGTCAGGCCGGTCAGGTTGACGGTGATCACATTCGACGCCGAGGTGTCAAAGCTGCGCGCCGAGCGCCCGGTGTCGCCCCAATAGCCGTTGACCAGATAATCGGCCAGCACATCCAGCGAGGCGGGTGCGGGCGGTGTCGTGGAGGACACGCTCATCTGATAGGTGCCGGTGGTGGTGCCATAGGCGCCGGCCTCGACGTAATAATACCCGCTGGCGGTGGCGGTGAAGGTGATCCGCGATTCGTAACCTGTCCCGCTGTCGTCGTCCTGCGCAATCTGGTTGCCCGAGGCGTCGTAGAGCCGCAGATAGGGATCGCTGAGCGTGCCGACCGCGCTGGGCTGGCCGCGCAGGTCGATCGTGTAGGTCTGACCGGCTTCCAGATAGATCCGCACCCCGTCGCGGTCCCCCGATGACGCGATGCTGCCGACAAAGGTGTCACCCACGCTCATCGTATAGGTGGTGGAGGTCCCCGGCCCCGCATCCGTCGTCTCGGTGATCACCGCATACGAGGTTGCAGTCAGCCAGCAGCCAGGCTGGGTGGGGGGAACGATCGCGCACATCTGGCACATAGTGATCACCTCTTGAAAAGAATGGCTAACCGGTCGCTCTGTCGAAAATGACCCGGCCCGTTACAGGCCCGTTCGGCTGTGCGACCACAGGTCGCGCAGGAACTGTCCCGAAAGGGACGGGGAAATGGTCGTGTCCATGGTGTCCAGGGTCAGCGTGGCACCGCGCTGCCAGTCCTGTCCCGGTCCGCGCCATTCGAGATGCGCCGACAGCGAATCGGCGCGCAGGTCCTCGATGTGCAACCGCACGGCCTTGGCATAGCCGCCCAGCGCGTCCGGCGTGGTCAGGGTAACCACCCCGGCGTTGTGCCCGGAATCGATCACATCGCGCAATTGCCCGCACAGCGCGGCGCTTTCGGCGCTGGCTGGCAGGCAGGCAAGTCCGATGCCCACGGCACCCTGCGCCGCGACCGGGCCTGACGAGACCGTAGCGGCCATGAGGAGACTCCAGATAAGAAGGGCACGGGGGCGTGAAAGCATCCCGAAATGGTAACCCGGTGCAAAAGTCGAGTCCAACTGAATTTCCGTGATCCGCGCGCAGCTTGCGGGCGGGCGTCCTCGCCAAGGGCCACGGGCTGGCCCACGGGCGGGGTCCCTGCCGGTCCCCTGCCCCAGATCGGGGTTGCGCCGTCCCGCCGGGTTGCGCAGTCTCCGCCCGTCAGCAGTCCCGGCCCGCCAGCAGTCCCGGTCCGTCACAGGAGGTTCCGATGCCCCGTCTCGCCCCCCGCCCCTGGGTTCCCGCCGCGGCCGAGGCCCATGTCCAAAGCCTCGCCGCCCGCGCCGCGGCGGCGACCAGCGCCGCGCTCGATGCAAGGATCGACGCGCTGATCGACCAGAACCGCCGCATCCACGAACAGGAATGCTTCAACCTCAACCCCGCCACCAATGTGCTGAACCCGCGCGCCGAGGCCGCCCTGTCGCGCGGGCTCGGGCAGCGGCCCAGCCTGGGCTATCCCGGGGCGAAATACGAAACCGGCCTGCAAGCCATCGAGGAAATCGAGGTCATCGCCGCCGAACTCGCCGCCGAGGTCTTTGGCGCGACCCACGCCGAGGTGCGCGTGGCCTCGGGCGCGCTGGCCAACCTCTATGGCTTCATGGCGCTGGCCAAACCCGGCGACGCGATCATCGCGCCCCCGCCCAGCATCGGCGGCCATGTGACCCACCATGCCGAAGGCTGCGCCGGGCTCTACGGCCTTGTCACCCACGCCGCTCCGGTCGATGCCGATGGCTTCACCGTCGATCTGCCGGCGCTGCGCGACATGGCGCATCAGGTGCGGCCCCGGATCATCACGCTGGGCGGCAGCCTGAACCTGTTCCCCCATCCGGTGGCCGCAGTGCGCGCGATTGCCGACGAGGTCGGCGCCCATGTCCTCTTTGACGCGGCGCATCAATGCGGGATCATCGCCGGCGGGGTCTGGGCCAATCCGCTGGCCGAAGGCGCGCATCTGATGACGATGAGCACCTACAAATCCCTTGGCGGCCCGGCGGGTGGCCTGATCGTCACCCGTGATGCGGCGATTGCCGAACGGCTCGACGCCATCGCCTATCCCGGCCTGACGGCGAATTTCGACGCCGGGCGCGTGGCGGCGCTGGCGATCACGCTCCTGGACTGGCGCGAGCATGGGCGGGCCTATGCGCAGGCCATGGTCGACACCGCGCGCGCCTTTGCCGCGGCGCTGACCGAGGCCGGCATCCCGGTGTTCGCGGCGGCGCGGGGCGCCACCAGCTCGCACCAGTTCGCGGTTCTGGCCGCAGGCTTTGGCGGCGGGCAGGCGGCGGCGCTGCGGCTCGAGGCCGCCGGCTTCCTCGCCTGCGGCATCGGCCTGCCGGTGGCGCCGGTCGAGGGCGATCTGAACGGGCTGCGCATCGGCACGCCGGAACTGGTGCGCTGGGGCGTCACGGTCGCGGACATTCCCGCCATTGCGGCGCTGCTGGCCGAGGCGCTGAGGTCGAACGACCCCGCCGCCATCGCGCCGCGCACCCGCGCGCTCAGGGCGCGGTTCAACCGGCTGCACTTCGTGCGCGCCTGACTTCGTATGCACCTGACTGGGCGCCGAACCCGCCCGAACCCGCGCGCCCCCTCGGGCGGACCCGGAAACGCAAGCGTATCCCCGGCCGCCCGGACCACCTCGCCGCTGGACCGTATCCTCAAGCCCGACAAAGGTCGGCACTCGGCATCCGGCAAAACCCGCAGCGCAGGACCGAGGCGAGGACCTCGGTCACGAAAGCGCGTCAAGGATCACTTCCCCTGTTTGCCAACCAAGGCCTGCGGGAACCGGGACTATTTCCGCACCCTGCCAAGATGCATGCCGACACGCACCCGGCGGGCACTCAGTTCCCCCCGCCCCCCAACCGCCGCAGCAATTCCTGCCGGGCGATATCCTCGAGGC
>CALEZJ010000073.1 GCA_937927885.1 uncultured Paracoccaceae bacterium
GGCTGCTGCCGAACCCGGGGCGGCTGAACCGGTGGCGGAAGTGATCGAACCTGTGGTCGAACCGGCCCCCGCAGAACCGGCCCCCGCAGAACCGGCCCCCGCAGAACCGGCCCCTGCAGAACCCGCCAGCCCTGCAGCGGTCGCAGAGGTAGCGCCCGAACCGGCACCCGCCGAACCGCCGCTGCCTGTAACCGCGGCACCTGAAACGGCACCCCCGGATGCGGGTCCTGTCGAACCCGATCCGGCCAGACCGCGCCGCGCGGGATGGTGGGCGCGCAAGGGCTGACCCTGCGACACCAGGTCCAACAAGACGTGATCGGGCCCCCCGTGACGAACGGGGGGCCTTCCCTTATGACGGGACAACCTAGCCGGAGCGCCGCGCATGTTCGGGATCGACCTTTTCGACGCAGCCCTGCTGCCCTCGCTGATGATCGCGGCGCTGGCGGGCGTGCTGTCGTTCCTCAGCCCCTGCGTGCTGCCCATCGTGCCGCCCTATCTGGCCTACATGTCCGGCATCTCGATGCGCGACCTGACCGCCGAACGGCGCGGCCCCAGCCCGGCGACCATTCCGGCGCTGTTCTTTGTCATGGGGCTCAGCACGGTCTTTCTGTTCCTTGGCTTCACCGCTTCCAGCCTGGGACGGCTGTTCACTGAATACCGCGAGGAATTCCAGCAGGTTGCGGGCGTCGTGGTCATCGTCATGGGGCTGCATTTCCTCGGGCTTTTCCGCATCGGCTTCCTGCAGCGCGAGGCGCGGCTGGACGCGGGCGACCGCGGCGGCTCGGCTTTTGGCGCCTATGTGCTGGGGCTGGCCTTTGCCTTTGGCTGGACGCCCTGCATCGGGCCGATCCTGGGCACGATCATCACCCTGGCCGCGACCGAGGATTCGGTCGCGCGCGGCACCACCCTGCTGGGCGCCTATGCGGTGGGGCTGGGGCTGCCGTTCTTTCTGGCTGCGCTGTTCATCACGCGCTCGATGCGGGTGATGAACCGCATCAAGCCCTGGCTGGGAACGGTGGAAAAGGCGATGGGCCTGCTCTTGGTCCTCGTCGGCATCGCGCTGATCACCGGCTGGCTCTCGGCCTTTTCCTTCTGGCTGATCGAGGTCTTTCCGGCCCTGGGAAGGATCGGCTGAGGGCTCAGTACCCCAGCGCGATCCCGTCCTTTCTTGGGTCCGAGGCGCCCACCAGAACCCCGTCCGCACCGATCTCGATGGCCTGCGCGCCGCCCAGGGCCTCGTCCGACCAGCGGACCGCATGTCCCCGCGCCGCCAGCGCATCGAAAACCCCCGGCGCATGGCCGGTTTCCAGCGCCAGCCCGTCCTGCCCGGAAAAGAGCCCGGCAAAGGCGCGCGGGGCGTCCAGCGCGGCTTGCAGGTCCATGCCGTAATCGACCAGGTTCGACACCACCCGCGCATGGCCGCAGGGCTGATAGGCGCCGCCCATCACGCCAAAGGGCATGATCACCCGCCCGTCCCGGCGCAGCATGCCGGGGATGATCGTGTGCATCGGGCGCTTGCCCCCGGCGGCCTCGTTCGGATGCCCCTCGGCCAGTGTAAAGCCCGCGCCGCGGTTCTGAAAGCCGATGCCAAACCGAGTCGAGGCCATCCCCGAGCCAAAGCCGTGAAAGATCGAATAGATCAGCGACACTGCCATGCGGTCGCGGTCGACCACGGTGATCAGGATCGTGTCCTTGTGGATGGCCTCGGTCAGCGGTGCGACCTGCGCGATGGCGCGGGCGGGATCGATCAGGGCGGCCAGTTTCGCGGCGGTTTCGGGGGCCAGCATATGCGCCAGCCGCGTCGTGTGGTCGGCGTCGGCGATGATGCGGTTGCGCGCGTCATAGGCCAGACGCGTGGCCTCGGCCTCGACATGGGTGCGCTCGGGGCCAAAGGGATCCATCGCGGCCAGATCGAAATGCGCGAGGATATTCAGAATCAGGATGGCGGTGGCGCCCTGACCATTGGGCGCGTGCTCGATCAAGTCTGTGCCCCGGTAGGTGCCGCTGACCGGTTCGGTGTACTCGCAGGCGACGGCGGCGAAATCCTCCAGCGTGTGGGTGCCGCCCAGCGCCCGAAGGCTGGTCACCATGTCCTCGGCCACCTCGCCCTCATAGAACCCCGCGCGCCCCTCGCGGGCGATGCGGCGCAGCACCTCGGCCTGACCGGGCAGGGCAAAGCGCGCGCCAACACGCGGCGCAACGCCGCCGGGCAGGAAATGACGCCGCGCCTCGTCCTTCAGATGCGCGGCCTCGGCCCAATCCTTGGCCACGCGTGGCGCGACCGGCACGCCCGTGTCGAAATAGGCAATCGCGGGCGCCAGGACCTGCGCCATGTCCAGCCGCCCCCAATCCGCGTTCAGGCGGCAAAAGGCATCGACCGCGCCGGGCAGCGTGATCGCCTCGACCCCGTAAACCGGCACCAATGCATGGCCCGCCGCGCGCATGGCCGCGGCACTCAGCCCCTTTGGCGCCCGTCCCGAGCCGTTCATCGCCACCACGCGCTCTTCGCCCGCGGGCTTGATCAGCACAAAGGCGTCGCCGCCCAGCCCGGTCATCTGCGGCTCGCACAGGCCCAGCAGCACGCCCGCACCGATCGCCGCATCCAGCGCATTGCCCCCCTCGCGCAACAGCTGGACCGCCACCTGCGCCGCCAGCGGGTGCGAGGTCGCTACCATCCCGTTGTCGGCATAAACGGCCGAACGGCCCGGTTTCTGGAAATCGCGCATCAGGTCCTCCGTGACTGGTCGGGCAAACCTAGGGCGACACGAGGCCAAGGGAAAGGGTCCGCGCGGTTGGACGGGTTCTTGCGGTGCCTTGACCGCAGGCGCGGGGGCGGTCATCTGTGGGGCCATGCTGTCGCCCCGCACCCTGACTGTCGGCTCGTACAACGTCCACAAGGGCGTCGGAATCGATCGTCGCCGCGACCCGCATCGCATCCTGTCGGTGATCCGGGAACTGGAGGTCGAACTCCTGGCGCTGCAAGAGGTCGACCGGCGCTTTGGCGACCGGCGCGGGGTGCTGGACCTTGACGCGCTGGCCGAGGCGACCGGGCTGACCCCGGTTCCGCTGGCGGACCGCAAGGGCGCGCTGGCGCATGGCTGGCACGGCAACCTGCTGCTGGCTCGCGGGGCCGAGGTCCTGGACGTGCGCGCCCTCGATCTGCCCGGGTTCGAGCCGCGCGGTGCGATTCTCGCCGACCTGCGCTTTGGCGATCAGCCGCTCAGGGTTATCTCCACGCATCTGGGGCTGCTCAAGGGCTCGCGTCTGGCGCAGGCGCGCCACCTGTCGGACGAGATCGACGCCACCATCCCCACGCTCTTGATGGGCGACCTGAACGAATGGCGCCGGGGCCCGGGGTGTTCGCTGATGCCGCTGCGACAGCACGAAGGGGCGTCGATGCAGATGGCCGCCAGCTTTCCGGCGAACCGGCCGTTTCTGGCGCTCGACCGCATCATCGGCGCCGGACGCGCCGAGGTGCTCGATTTCGCGCCGCATGTCTCGCCGCTGGCCCGGCTGGCCTCGGATCACCTGCCGGTGCGGGCAAGGGTTCGGCTGGGACCATGACCGGGATCGCCCTTTGGGTGCTTGCGGCGCTGGTCGCGCTGCTGCTTGCGGGCGTGCTGGGCCTTTGGGCGACCGGGCGTTTCGCCCGGCTGCGGCGGGGCCGCCCGTCGCGGGTCCTGCGCGCCGGGCGGACAACGGCGCTGGACCAACTGGCGGCCGCGCCGGCGCCGGGCCTGTCGGGCGCCCGCCTGGTCGAGGACGGGCCCGAGGCGCTGGCCCTTCGCCTTGCCATGACGCGCCTGGCCGGGCGCAGCCTCGATCTGCTCTACTACATCTGGGACGACGACCTGACCGGCCGCCTGCTGGCGCAGGAATTGCTGGCCGCCGCCGATCGCGGGGTGCGCGTGCGGCTCTTGCTGGATGACGTCAACGTGTTGGGCCGCGATCCGATCTATCGCACGCTCGACCGCCATCCGCGCATCGAGGTGCGCCTGTTCAACCCGATCCGCAGCCGCGAACGGGGGTTCCTGCGCGGGGTCGAGGTCCTGCTGGCGTTTCTGCCCTACAACCGCCGCATGCATGGAAAGCTCTGGCTGGCCGACGGGCGCCTTGCCCTCCTGGGCGGGCGCAACGTGGGCGACACCTATTTCGGCGCGCAGGCAGGGGGGGGCTATCACGACCTCGACCTTCTGGCGGCGGGGGCGGTTCTGGCGCCGCTGGGCGCGCTCTTCGACCGGTTCTGGAACTCGGATGTGGCAATGCCGATCCGCCTTCTGTGGCCAAAGACCACCGGCCGTCTCAGCCGCATCCGCACGCGCCTGGCGCGGCGTCTGGCGGCCCCTTCGGCGCAGGAACGGCTGGCGGCACTGGCCCTGCCAGATCCAGAGGCCGACAGTTCCACCCTGGGCCTTGCCCGGCTTCACTGGTCGCGCCACCTGACCCCGCTGGGGGATCCGCCCGAAAAATCCCTTGGCGCCGCGCGCGATGGCTGGCTGCCCGCCGCGCTCATCCCGATGCTGCGCCGCGCCCGTCAGAGGGTCCGCATCATGACGCCCTATTTCGTCCCGGGGCGGCAAGGCATGGAGGAGCTGATCGCGCTGCGCCGCGCCGGGGTCGAGGTCGAGGTGCTGACCAACGGCCTTGCCCTCAGTGACAACCCCCTCGTGCACAGCGCCTATCTGTGGTACCGCGCGCGGCTCTTGTCCCAGGGGGTGCGGCTGATCGAACTGGCCCCCGGCCCCGACGGCAAACGCATGCTGCACGGAAAGGCCCTGATGATCGACGGCGCCGAAGCCTTTGTCGGGTCGTTCAATTTCGACCTCCGATCGGCCTTCCTGAACACCGAAACCGGTCTGCTGTTCCAGGACCCGCCGCTTCTGGCCGAACTCGCCGCTTTGTTCGACCGGCTTTCGGCGCCGGACTCTGCCTGGCACCTGTCCTTCGATGCCGGGCGCATACGCTGGCAACGCGGTGCCCGCACCTGCCTTTACGAACCCGACAGCACCGCCCCGCGCCGTGTCCTGTCATGGCTGATCGGGCATCTGCCCATCCACCGCCTGCTCTGACCAGAAGGCCCCGTCCGCGCGATCGGGATTGCGCGGCGCAAAGGCCCTTGCGGGGTCGCCGGGCGCGGCCAGTGCCGCCGCCAGTCGCCGACGGTAGTCGCCGCGCGACACCTCGACCCCACCCAGCGAGGCCAGATGCGGTGTCAGATACTGGGTGTCCATCAGCGAATACCCGCCGCGCCTCAGCCGCGCCACCAGTTCCGCCAGCGCCATTTTCGAGCCGCCGGTGACCCGGCTGACCATGC
>CALEZJ010000074.1 GCA_937927885.1 uncultured Paracoccaceae bacterium
CCGGTCCAGGACTGGCTCACCCGCCTGATCGCTGACAGCGCCAATGACAACCGCACGCTGCCGATCGACCCCCCGGCCTATTCTGATCCCGACCCGGATCCCCGTCCGTCCGCCGTCATCCTGATCGCCGCATTCGCGGCCGGCATCGTCGTGACCGGCCTGATCCTGTGGGGCCTGTCGTGAAAACCGCGCACCGCCTTGAATTCTTCACCGATGCCGACGGCGAACCGTGGGCGTGTTTCGCATGGGGCGCCGTGCCGCCGGAAACGATCACCCGCGAGCGTATCGAGGCCGCTGCCGACTACTATGCCGGCATCCCCGCGCACGATCTCTGCCTTGATGCGTTCACGGTCGGTACCTTCTGGATTCGTGACCTTGGACCCTCGCCCGAGTTCGACGCGCGATGGGTCCGGTGCAGCGAGGCAGATGACGGCGCCCAGCGGGTAACAGGAGTACAACTCCAATGACGGCTCAGCCCATCCTGTTCGTCACCGGCCTCGGGCGCTGCGGCACCACCATGATGATGACCATGCTGGATGCCGGCGGTTTCCCGGTGACCGGCCCGCGGCCGTCCTACGAGGCGGTCGGGCATTGGAAGCCCGGCCGGTTCGATTTCGACTGGCTGGCCGGGCGCGGCGGTCAGGCGGTCAAGTGGATCGACCCCACCGCCTATCCCATCACCGCACTGACCCGGTTTTTGTTGCCGTGCCGCCCGACCATCATCCTAATGGAGCGTAACGCGCGCGAACAGGCGAGGTCGCAGGTCAAGCTTTTCGCCGCCGCGCTGCTGACGCCGACCCGAACCGCCGAAAAAGCGATGGAGCGATCCATCCGTCGCGACACACCGATCCTGCGCGCCCGTCTCGGCGCACTCGGCACGGTGCATCGCTTCCGGTTCGAGGACGTGCTTGCCGATCCGGTCCGGGCCACCATGCGGCTGGCGAAAATTGTCGAACCCTTCGGTCACTCGCTCAACGCCGTCCGCGCCCGTGACGCGGTGATAGACCGCAATGCGGCATGCCTGCCGCATCTGCACATGGAGGAGTCGATCCTGCCCTTGCTGGCAGAGCAATTGGAGAGGGGTGCGGCATGATGCGGATCCTGATCGGCTGCGAGACTTCCGGCATCGCACGCCGCGCATTCGCGGCCCTCGGGCATGACGTGTGGTCCTGCGACATTGAACCTGCCGAGGATGGCAGCAATCGCCACATCCGCTGCGATGTCCGTGATGGGATCCTGCATGACGGATGGGATCTGCTGACGGTGATGCATCCGCCCTGCACCCGGCTGTGTCGATCCGGGCGCCGCTGGATGAGCGGGCCGGGCGCATGGACGCCCCCGAAGCGCCTGCCGGCAGGCAGGACATGGGCTGATATGCGGGCCGAGTTTGAGGATGGCGTCAGCGTTTTCACCGCCTGCTGGGCTGCCCCTATCGAGCGGGTGGCCATCGAAAACCCGGAGATGAACGATCTTGCGCGCTCCCGGATGCCGGCCGATCTGCCGGCGCCGCATATGGTGCAGCCGTTCTGGTTCGGCCACCCCGAATACAAATCGACGGGGTGGTATTTGCGCTGCCTGCCGCCCCTGATCGAGACCGACCGCCTGCCGGAACCTGCGCGCGGATCGGACGAATGGAAAGCCTGGAATCGCGTCCACCGGATGTCACCCGGCCCGGAGCGCGCGCGGCTTCGGAGCCGGTCCTATCCGGGAATGATGCGAGCGGCAGCGGCTCAATGGGCTGGCTATGGCGCTGATCTGATGGAGGCCGCCCAATGACCCGGCACATCGTCAACATCAGCGGCGGCAAGGACAGCACGGCCTGCTATCTGCTGGCCTTGCAGCGCGGCAAGCCGTTCCGGGCCGTCATGGCCGACACTGGTAATGAACACCCCGCCACCATCGAGTATGCCATGTCGCTGGGTGACCGCACTGGCGGGCCGCAGGTTGAGATATACCGCGCTGATTTCGGCGAGCGGATGGCGCGGAAGCGCGACTACATTGCCAGGCACTGGCCCGAGGACGGGGTGCCGCAGGCAATCGTTGATCGCGCCATTGCGACGCTGCACCCGACGGGCATCCCTTTCCTGGACCTGTGCCTATGGAAGGGCCGGTTTCCGTCTCGGCGCGCGCAGTTCTGCACCGAATTCTTGAAATCGGAGCCGATTGCCAATCAGGTGATCGAGCCTGCGCGCCGGGCCGGCCCTGTGGTGCAATGGCTGGGCGTCCGGCGCGACGAAAGCCTGAACCGGCGCAGCGCGCCGATGTGGCGGGTGATCAGGACGCCGGGGCTGGCCGCGATGCGGTTCTATCGCCCCCTGATCCACTGGACGGCCCTGAATTGCTTCTCGTTTGCTGCGGCGCACGGCCTCGATCCGAACCCGCTCTATATGCAGGGTATGGGCCGCGTCGGCTGCTTTCCCTGCATCAATGTCAGCAAAACCGAATTGCGGGCCATCGCGACCCGCTTTCCCGAGGCGATGACCCGCATCGAGGAATGGGAGGCGATCTGCGCCGATACGAGCAAGCGTGGCCGCGGCACCTTCTTCGCCGCGGACGCGACCCCCGAAGGCGCGCGCCTCGGCAAGCGCATCGCCAGGATTGAGGACCGTGAAGCGCGTCGCGTCGCTTCGTCCGCCGCGCCGTGGCCCACAGCGCGTCAGGTCGCGGAATGGGCGCGCACGGATCGGGGCGGGCGGCAGTTTAACTGGATTATCGACGCCGAAGACGATGGTCTGTCCTGTTCCTCGCATTACGGGCTTTGCGAATGATGCGCCCCGTCCTCGACCCCTGCTGCGGCAGCCGCATGTTCTGGTTCGACCGGTCAGACCCGCGCGCGATCTATGGCGATAATAGGTCCGAATCCCACAGCCTGACGGACAGATCATCAACCGGAGGCGCCCGCGAACTGATCATCGCGCCTGATGTGTTGATGGATTTCCGCGCGCTGCCATTCGCGGCAGGCACGTTCCATCTTGTTGTGTTCGATCCACCGCACCTGATCCGCAACGGGCGGTCGGGCTGGCTTGCGAAGAAATACGGCAGGCTGGGGGCGGATTGGCGCGAGGATATTAGCGCCGGGTTCGCGGAATGCTTCCGCGTTCTCAAACCCAACGGCACCCTGATCTTCAAGTGGAACGAACATGAGGTCCGGGTTTCCGAGATCCTGAAGCTGACCAACCAAAAGCCGCTGTTCGGCAATCGGTGCGGCAAGAACGCCAAGAGCCACTGGATCGTGTTCATGAAGCCGGGGGCGGAGCCGTGATGCGTCCGCGGCACACCCCGTCGGATGCTGAAGATCCAGAACAGGCCCTGCGCGACATCATCATCAGGCTTGCCAGACAGCGCGCATGGGCAGACCATGTCGCGGCGATGACCGCGCAAAGAGCACCCCGTGAAACGTAAAGCCGTCGGCTACAGCCGCTATTCGACCGACCTCCAGAACGAACGCTCCATCGCCGATCAGGAGGCCCTGATCCGCCGCTATGCGCAATTGAACGGGCTCGATCTGGGCCGGCTCTATTCCGACGCCGCGCAGTCCGGGGCGTCGATATTCGGCCGGGACGGGTTGCTGGAACTGCTGGCAGACGCCCGGGGCGGCGGCATCGATGTCGTGGTGGTCGAGGAACTGGACCGGCTGTCGCGCGACATCGAGGATCTGGCGGGCATCCACAAACGACTGTCGTTCGCCGGTGTCGAAATCATCGCCATCCATGAGGGCGTCGCCTCGACGGTCACGGTCGCGCTGCGCGGCCTGGTTGGGCAACTCTATCGCGAAGACAACGCTCGCAAGATTCGCCGCGGTCTCAGCGGGCGGGTCGGGCAGGGCCTGTCCGCCGGCGGAAAGGCGTTCGGGTATCGACCGCACCCCACCGAAAAGGGCCGACTGATCATCGTCGAGGATGAGGCCGCAATCGTGCTGCGCATATTTCGGGATTTCGCGGAGGGCCACAGTCCGGTCCAGATCGCCCGCGCCCTGACGGTCGAGGGCGCGCTGAAGCCGCGCCATGCGCGGGCCTGGCAGGCATCCACCATCTACGGCTGGGCCGAGAGGCGCAGCGGTATCCTGCGCAACGACCTCTATGCTGGCCGAATCGTCTGGAACAAATCCCGGATGATGCATGATCCGGAAACCGGGCGGCGGGTATCCAGGTCCAACCCCGAATCGGAATGGCAGACCTCGGACGCGCCGGATCTGCGCATCATCGACCCGGACCTGTGGGACAGGGTGCAGCAGATGGTTCAGCCGCGCCATGCTGATCATGCGCAGGTATCGCGCCAGCGCCGGCCGACGCGGCCCCTGTCGGGGTTGCTGCGTTGCGCGGCCTGCGGCAGCGGGATGTCGGTAAAAGGGAAGGACAAATCGGGGCGGGTCAGGATCGGCTGTACCCGGCACATGCAGAGCCGGACCTGTCCGGCCCCGAGGACGTGGTATCTGGATCAGGTCGAAGAGCATGCGATCGGTCTGCTGCGGGCGGAGCTGGACCGGCCCGATCTGCTGAGGCTCTATGTCGAGACCTATAACAGCGCGCGCGCAGAATTCGCGGCGGCGCAGACCCGCCGGCGGGCCGGGTTGCAGCGCAGAATCGGCGAGCTGGAGGCGGAAACCGGCCGTCTGCTGCTGTTCGTGGGGCGCGGCGTCGGGGACGTGGATCGGATCGCGGCCGAGTACGATACTAGGTGCCGCGAGTTAGCGGACCTGCGCGCCGAAATCGAAATGGAGCCTGCGCCGCTCACGGTCGTGGCGCTGCATCCGATGGCGATGGCCGCGTACAGGCAGGATCTCGCGCGCCTCGCGCCGCTGATGGCCGCAGATACGACGATGGCCCAGAATGGCTATGCCGCAGCGCTGCGGCGGCTGATCGAAACTGTCACGGTCGGCGCGACCGCCGCCGGGCGGATGGAGATCACGATTTCCGGCCGGCTGCGCACCCTTATCGACGCACCGGCGCTGAGGCGGCAACTGTCGGGGGGTACGGTGGTAGCGGAGGAGGGATTTGAACCCCCGACACAAGGATTATGATTCCTCTGCT
>CALEZJ010000075.1 GCA_937927885.1 uncultured Paracoccaceae bacterium
GACGCCCGCGCGTTCGGCGGTGCGAAGGGCGGCGGGGGCGGGCAGGGGGCCGGTCCAGTCCGGGGTCAGGGTCAGCGCGGGGCTTTGCGGGCCAAGCCTTCCCGCGCCGGTCGCCAGGGCAAAGCGGTCCCAGTTCAGGTTCAACCCGGCGCTGGCGCCAAGTTCCGAAAGCACCATCGGCAGCGGGTGACGCGCCGCCAGCCAATGCCCGGTGGCGATCAGGGCGGCGGCCCGGCGCACCTCGTTGGTTTGCGGCGGGCTGTCCAGAAAGCGGCCGATCGCCTCGGCATCGCGGGTCAGCGCCCGCTCGATGCCCTGCCAGAGCGCCTCGGTGCCCGGCTGCTGCGGCGGCCAGACCCGCGCCAGCGCATGCCCTTGCAGCACCAGCGCGTGCAGCGCCCCCGCGAGGCGCAAGGGAACCGAGGCGCCCTTTGGCCCGATGTCACCGGGCCAGTCGAACAGGCGACGGGCAAGGGGGGTGTCGGGCTGAAGCCGCTCGGCCAGAAGGGTGCACAGACGCGCCGTGAAGGGGCTGCCCAGCGCCGCGCAATGCCCGGCCTGGTCCCGCAGCGCCGCGCGCAGGCTCACCGGAACCGGTCCGCAAGGCGCTGGAGGGGGGAACGGAGATCCTCGGACGACGCCGGTGCCGCGGCGGCGGGCGGCGGTGCCGCCGGTGCCACGGGCGCGGGCCGCTCGCGTCCCTGGTTGCGGGCCGGGGCGGTGCGGGCGGCAACGGCATTCTGGAACCGCGGCCCGTCGCCGACCGCAAGCGCGGGCGCGCCATCGGAAATCCCGCGCATCAGATCGTCCAGCCAGTCCTCGTCCGCCTTGGCGAAATCGCGCAGCACATAGCCGGCGACGGCGTCCTTGTGCCCCGGATGCCCGATCCCCAGCCGCACGCGGTGAAATCCGTCGCCGATGTGCTGGATCATCGAGCGCAAGCCATTGTGCCCGGCATGCCCGCCACCGGTCTTCAGCCGCAGCTTGCCGGGGGCAAGGTCGAGTTCGTCGTGCAGGACGGTGCAGGCCTCGGGCGGCAGTTTCAGATAGCGCAGCGCCTCGCCCACCGACTGGCCCGAAAGGTTCATGAAGGTCTGCGGCTTGAGCAGCGTCACGCGGGTGTCGCCCAGCCGCCCCTCGGCGGTCAGGCCCTGAAAACGCGCCTTCCAGGGGCCGAAACCATGATCGGCCGCGATCCGGTCCAGCGCCATGAAGCCGATGTTGTGTCGGTTGCGCGCATACTGCGCGCCGGGATTGCCAAGGCCCACAAGCAGGATCATGCGGCGGGTTCTAGCCTTTGGCGCCCGGGCTGTCCATGGGGCCGGGCGGCATGGAAAAACCCCGCCCCTTGCGGGGGCGGGGTTTCCAATCCGCTCCGGTCCGGCGCGGATTATTCTTCGTTGTCGGCCGACCGCAGACCCGAGGGGGCGGCGATGTTGGCGATGACGAAATTGCGCGCGATGGTCGGCTTCACGCCTTCGGGCAGCACCACGTCATTGATGTGGATCACGTCGCCGATCGCCTTGCCGGTCAGATCGACGGTGATCTTTTCCGGAATGTCGCCCGCCAGCACGTTCAGTTCGACATCGGGGCGCACCACGGTCAGCGTGCCGCCACGCTTCAGGCCCGGGGCCGCGGCGTGGTTGATGAATTCGACATGGATGAACAGGTTGATGCGGGTGGTGCGGCGCAGGCGCAGCAGGTCCACATGGGTCGGCGTGTCCTTGACGACATCGCGCTGCACGTCGCGGCAGATCACCCGCACGTCGTCATGGCCCGGAACCTTCAGGTTCCACAGCTTGGACTTGAAGCGCCCTTCCTTGAGCAGCTTCAGCAGCGGATAATAGTCGAAGTCGATCGCCAGCGGCTCGACGCCACCGCCATAGACAACGCCCGGCACCTTGCCGTCACGACGAGATTGACGAGCGGCCCCCTTGCCTGTCCCCGTCCGGACCTCGGCGACGAGATCAGGGATCTCTCCAGCCATATCGGTTCTCCTAGAATTGATTGCATGGACCGCGCCCCTCCAAGGGTGGATGCGCAGCGGGGCAGGCCTTAGCGCGGCGGGCGCCGGAAGGAAAGCGGAATCTGCGCCGGGCGCGCTCTGGACCCCGCCGGGGCGGCGTGATTGAGTGCGCGCACCCGATGGAGGCCCCGATGCACGCTGCCCTCTCTGCCCTCACCGCCTCGCGGGCGCCTGCCGCCTGCTTTGTCGCCATGGGCATCGTCGGGGGGTCGATGACGGGGCGATGGGGCTCGTGCTGATCTGGGGGTCGGTGGCGGCGATTGCCATGATGACCGCGGCACCCCGGCTGGGCACGCCGCTGGGCCGTCTGGCCCTGCCGGGCTTCACCGTGCTGATGGGGCTGGCGCTGGCGTCCATGGGGCTGGTGGGCGGGGCTCTGGGCTTCGTGCTGGCGCTGATGGCGATGGGCACGGCGACCGGGGCGCTGGATGTGTTCATGAACGCGCGGCTTTCGGCCATCGAGGTGGCGCGCGGACGTTCGCTGATGAACCTCAACCACGGGCTCTATTCGCTGGCCTTCGCGGGCGGCGCGGCGCTGACCGGGTTGGCGCGGGCGTCGGGCTGGGGGTTCGACGCGATCCTCTGGACAGGTGCCGCGGCGGTGGTGGCGCTGGGCGCGCTGGCCTACGAGCGCGACGGGATCATCGAGGGGCTGGGCGGCCAGAGCGCAGGCCGGCGGGTGGCGCTGGGGATCGTGCCCCTGCTGGGCGGGATGCTCATTCTGGCCGGGCTGATGTCGGAAAACGCGGTCGAGGCCTGGTCCGCGCTTTACATCGAGCGCGAGTTGGGCGGCGCCATCGGCGCGGGCTCGATGGCGCCTGCGCTGATGGGGCTGATGATGGGGCTGGGCCGGATCGGCGGGCAGGTGCTGGCCCAGCGCATCCCCGACCGGCGCATGCTGCGCGGCGGGCTGGCCATCGCGGTCATCGGGGTGGTGCTGGTCGTTGTGGCGCCGGGTCCGGCCGGGGCCTATGCGGGCTTCGTGGTGATGGGCCTCGGGGCCTCGGTGGTCGTGCCGACGGCGCTCAGCATGATCGGGCGGCTTTCGGCCGCCGAGACCCGCAGCCGTGCCATCGCCCGCGCCACGGTGCTGGGCTATCTGGGCTATTTCCTGGGCCCGCCGATGCTGGGTCTGGCCGCCGAACTGGCCGGTCTCCGGCTGGCCTTCGCGCTGGTGGCGGTGATCCTCGCGGCCTCGATGCTGGTGACCGAGGCGCTGGTGCGCCGCGACCGCTAGGTGCCGAAACCCTTGCCCGTCTTGCCGCCGATCAAGGCGCGACAGCCGGAATCCTGCGATACTTCCGCTGCCGTCAGGAAGGGCGGCGAGTGGCCCGAAAGACCCGGGCGTGGAGGTCGCGATGAGATCACGGACAATCCTGTCAATCGTTCTGGTGCTGGCCGCAGCATCGGTCTGGGCCTTGCCCCCCGGGGCGGGGGCGCAGGCCAAGGGCGATATCGTCTGCCTCGATGGCGAGGCCCCGATCCCCGGCGTCGGCTGTCCGCCCGAGGGCACCCGGCGCGATCCGCCGCCGGTGGTGCCGCCGACCACGTCACCCCCGCAGACCCAGGGCGGCATCTGCGCCCCCCGCGTGCCCTTCTTTCCCAACCTGAACGATACCTGCCGCTGGGCGAATGACCGCGAATGCGACGAGCCGCGCTATGGCGGCACCGGCGCCTGCCCGGATGGCACCGACACCAGCGACTGCCGCGGGCGGGGCGGGATCGGACCGGATTCCTGCCCGTGGTCCTACAGCGGCACCTGCAACGAGGCGCGGTATGGCTGCGACGGCGCCTGCCCCAGCGGCACCGACACCGCCGATTGCACGGGCACCAGCGGCGGCGCGGCCTGGCCTGCGCCTGCAACCACCGCGCCCGCGGTGCCGGGGGCCAATTCCTGCCGCTACGCCAATGACGGCGAATGCGACGACCCCAGCGTGCCGGGGCACCTGACCAGCGCCTGCGCGCCGGGCACCGATGCCAACGACTGTGCCCGTCCGGGTGCGGATCCTGGCAATTCCTGCCGCTGGGCCCGCGACGGCGAATGCGATGACCCCAGCGTGCCGGGCCATGTCACCACGGCCTGCGCGCCGGGGACCGACAACGCCGATTGCGGGCGCTGAAGGCGCCGGCGACGGGACTTGGGGGAGGGGGCGTTCGCGCCCCCTCCCGCTCAGGTCGGATTGACGATCACCAGATACAGGGACCAGACCATCATAAGGCCAACGATCCCCAGAAACAGCCAGAGGCGGACTGAATCGCGCATGCTATCCTCGCAAGTTGACGTGGAAAACCGGTCAGCTTTGCGGGTTGCAGGGCGGGGCATGGGATGGGGGACGGCGGCATGCCGCACCGATCCGGCGCCGGGGGGCCAGCGTCGGGGCGCGACGCGCCCGGGGCAGTCTAAGGGCCTCGGTCGGGATCTGCGGCAGGATGGCGGGGCCGGGATCGGGCAGGGGCTCGGGCCCCGACCCGCCGGGAAGCGCGGCGGACACCGACTGCACGCCCTGCACCGCCAACAGCACCAGACCCAACCGACCGATCCGCAACACGGCGTGCGCCCCTTCGACTCGCGCCTTCACCAAGCGCCCTTTTTCGGTGCGGCGCAAGGGGGCGCCGGGGCTTGACGCGGCCGCCTTGCGCGGCACACTGGCGCGACACGGGGGGGCGCCCGTTGGGGGACGCATGCGGCAGAACCGGGTCGATCCGATGGGCGCCCTGCACGCCAGCGCCGCGCGCGGCGGCTGGATGGGCAACCGCGGCTGCCTGCACGACGCGGCGGGGACGATCCGCCGTGCCTTTGTCGGCAAACGCTGGATCACCTGCCGCCTGTCCTTCAAGGGCCGCCGCCGCGCGCTGATGCAACCGGGCCGCTATACCGAACTCTTCTTTCTCGACGAGGCCACCGCCTGCGCCGCCGGCCACCGCCCCTGCGCCGAATGCCGCCGCGACGACTGGCGCAGCTTTGCCGCGCTCTGGACCCGGGCCCATGGCGACATCGGGGCCGAGGCCCTGGACGCTCGCCTGCACGCCGCCCGCCTTGCCCCGCGCCCGACCCTCGATGCGGCCGATGTGCCGCTTGGCGCCATGGCGCTGGCCGACGCGCCCCTTCTGCGCAATGCCCGGGGCTGGTGGCGCTGGTCCTTCGACGGCTACACGCAAGCGCCCGCGCCCGGCGCGCCCGTCACCTTGCTGACCCCCGCGCCGCTGGCCGTGCTGATGGCCCGTGGCTGGAGCGTGCAGGATTGCGCGCCGAAATGATTGCCTTGTTCAGCATTTCCTGATTACCTCGCCCCAGCAGGAGGAGACGCCATGACCACCCCCGACACGCTGTCTGACTGGGACGAATTCGCCCGCCTCGGGGCCGAGATCGCTGCCTGGGGCGCCGAGTATCACCGCAGCCTGCCCGGCCGCCCGGTGCGCGCGCCCCTCCAGCCCGGCGCCGTCGCCGCGCGCTTTCCCGCCACGCCCCCCGAAACCGGCATCGGCCTCGACGGCATCCTCGCCGAACTCGATGACCGCGTGATCCCCGGCCTGACCCACTGGCAGCACCCGCGCTTTTTCGCCTATTTCCCGGCCAATGCGACGCCTGCCTCGATGCTGGCCGATTTCGTTGCCGCGATCCTCGCGCAGCAGGGGATGCTGTGGCAGACCTCGCCCGCCACGACCGAGGTGGAAACCCTGATGCTCGACTGGCTGCGCCAGGGGCTGGGCCTGCCGCAGGGGTTTCACGGGGTGATCCAGGATTCGGCCTCGTCCGCCACCCTCGCCGCCGTGCTGGTGATGCGCGAACGCGCGCTGGACTGGGCGGGCAACCGGCAGGGGCTGTCCGGTCAGCCGCGCCTGCGCATCTATGCCTCGGACGAGGTCCATACCTCGGTCGATCGCGCGATCTGGGTGGCGGGGATCGGGGCCGAGAACCTCGTGCGCATCCCCACGCGGGGGCCCTTGCGCGCCATGGACCCCGAGGCCCTGCGCCGCCAGATCGCCGCCGACCGCGCGGCCGGCTACCTGCCCGCGGGCCTCGTCGCCTGCATCGGCGGCACCGGGACCGGGGCCTGTGATGACCTGACCGCCCTCCTGCCCATCGCGCGGGCCGAGGGGCTTTACAGCCATGTCGACGCCGCCTGGGCGGGGGCGGCGATGATCTGCCCGGAACTGCGCCCGCTCTGGCAAGGGATCGACGAGGCGGATTCGCTGGTCCTGAACCCGCACAAATGGCTGGGCGCGCAGTTCGACCTGTCGGCGCATTACCTGCGAGACCCCGAACCCTTGGTCAAGACGCTGGCCATCCAGCCCGAATACCTGAAAACCCATGGCAAGGACGGGTTCATCAACTATTCCGAATGGTCCGTCCCGCTGGGCCGCCGCTTTCGCGCCCTGAAACTGTGGTTCGTGCTGCGCGCCTACGGGCTCGACGGGCTGCGCCAGGTGATCCGCAATCACATCCGCTGGTCGCAGGCGCTGGCCGAGGATCTGCGCACCGATCCCCGGTTCGAGATCGTGACCGAGCCGGTTCTGTCGCTCTTCACCCTCGCGCTGAAAGACGCCGACGATGCGACCATGCTGGACTGGATCACCCGCATCAACGACGACGGGCGGATCTATGTCACCCAGGGCCGCACCCGGGGCCGCATCGTGATGCGCTTTCAGGTCGGCAGCTTCGCCTGCACCGAAGCCGACACCCGCCTCGCCGCCCGCGTGCTGCGCGACCTCGCCCCCCAATGACGCCTCCTGAGACAGCCCCCATCCTTGTGCCTCAAATATCCTCAGGGGGGTGAGCGCGTCAGCGCGAGGGGGGCGTGAGCCCCCCCTTACCCGGCCCCGATCAGGGCACCCGCGGCAAAGACCAGCGCCCCGCCCAGCACCACCTGAAAGGTCGCGCGCAGGAAGGGGGTCTGCATGAAGCGGTTCTGGATCCACACGATGGCCCAGAGTTCCACGAACACCACGGCAATGGCGATCAGCGTCGCGGTCCAGAAGTCCGGGATCAGATAGGGCAGGGCGTGTCCCAGCCCGCCCAGCGTGGTCATCACCCCCGCCGCCAGCCCGCGCTTGATGGGCGAGCCCCGGCCCGACAATTGCCCGTCGTCGCTGGCCGCCTCGGTGAATCCCATGGAAATCCCCGCCCCGACCGAGGCCGCAAGCCCCACCAGAAACGTGGTATGGGTGTCCTGCGTGGCAAAGGCGGTGGCAAAGATCGGCGCCAGCGTGGACACCGACCCATCCATCAGCCCCGCCAGCCCCGGCTGCACCCAGGTCAGGATGAACTGCCGCCGCGCGCCCGCATCCTCGGCACTGCGCGTCTCGTCATCCAGATGCTTCTCCTCCAGATAGCGCGCCACGTTCTCGTGCCCGGCCTCGGCCGCCGCCAGATCGCCCAACAGCCGCCGCGTCGACGCATCCGTGGTGCGCCCGGCGGCGATCTCGTAAAAGGACTGAGCCTGCCGCTCCA
>CALEZJ010000076.1 GCA_937927885.1 uncultured Paracoccaceae bacterium
CTAACCGACTGAGCTACAACCGCGCGATGGGGGTCAGATAGGGGATGCGCCGGGGGGCGTCAAGCGCGAAAAGCACTGACGCGGCCTCTTTGCGCCGCCCCGCGTGGCGTCAAGCCTTCCAGAGCGGCAGCCGTGCCACGGCCTCCTCGACCGAGGGAAGGGGCTTGCCCGCCGCGACCTCGGACAGGCCGGTAAAGGCGGCGAGCCAGACCGCATCGCGCCAGGCGACGAAGGCCTGCGCCTCGGCGGCCCAGTCGGGCACGGTGCTGGCGACATAGCTCGCGCAATGGGCGGCGCTGTTGTAGCCCAGCCTGCGGGCCTGCGTTTCGACAAATGCGTCAATGGCTGCGGTGATCTCGGCGCGCAGGGCGGCGGCGCGCTCGGCGGACAGATCGGCGGCGGTGCGGAGGATCAGGCTCATGCGGTCACCTTGCGGATGGCGGGGAGGGTCACCGGGCCGTCCGTGGCCTCGATCACCCAAAGCGCGGGGTCGGTGGGCTGGTGCGCGGCGCAATCGAGGCCCAGCGTGATGCGCAGTGTGGCATGGATCACGCCGTCGAGACGCCGGATCGGGCCGACAAAGGGCCAGTCGGCGGGGGCGATGCCCTCGCCCCCTTCGGGGACGCCGGACAGATCGTAGGGCGTGCCGTCCAGCGTCAGCACATCGCCCGCGACGGACAGCGTGCTGGTGGGGGCGGAGAGGCTCGACGAGGGAGACAGGGTCAGGTGCATGGGGCTCTCCTCAATACCAAAGGCCCAGGGCCTGGGCATGCACATTCGTGATCTGCGACGATTCCGAAATGGTTCCGGCGTCGAAAAACGCGCTGATTTGTGTATTGGTGGCATTTGTCGTGATACTCCCGGCCCCGGACGCGCGCGCCGAAATTCGCCCGCCTGCCGTACCGGTGATACTGGTGAATTCGCTCTGATTGACCATCGGCAGGTTCACCACGATGTTTGGTGCGGCGGCGTAGGCAGCCGGATAGGTCCAGCTAGTCGACATCCGGTAGTCGGTGGAGTCAGCTCGGGTCATAGTGACCCGGTGCCAGCAGATCATCAGCCCGCTTTCAAACCGCACGAAAAACCCGTTTGGGTTGCTGCCAGTTTCCTCGGCCCGGTTCAGCACCCAGAACGTGCCGTCATAGGTGGCGACGGTCTCGGCATCGGTGCGGATATAGCCCGAGGGTAGGGCAACCCCAGTCACCGTGCGGCAGGCGATGGCGCTGCCGCCGTCCAGCGCGATCGTCGTCGCCCCGGTGTTGGCCGCGCTGGCCCGGAACCGCAGTTGCAGACCCGTCACCGGCGTGCCGCTGATCCCCGCGCCTGTGGTCAGGGTGACCGCATTGGCCGTGCCGCCACAGGTCACACGCAGCGCCGGGTGAACCGCGACATTGGCGGCGGGCAACAGGCCGGTGACCGCTGCGCTCTGGTCCAGCGCAACGGCGCCGAAGCCGAGCGTGGTGCCAGACCGGCGCAGCACCTGGTGATCGCTGGCCGCGGCGATATCGGCCACGGCGCCGGTGGTGCCGGCGCTGCGGCCGAGGACACTTCGCGCCGCGCCGTTGGCCAGGGCGGCGCGCGCGACCCCGCCCGCGGGCAGGGTCAGCGACCCCGCGACGCTGAGGCCGTTCGACAGGGTGACCAGCCCGGTGGTGCGGTTGGCCATGAGCGCGGTTGTCCAGCCTGACCCGTCGGGCGAGACCTTCAAGGACCAGTCGTCATTGCCCGCGAGGCCCATTTCGGCGCGCCCGGACCAGCCGGTCTGGAACAGCAGCGACGCCGTTTCCCCCGCCGCGGCCTTGTTGACCTTGACCTGATGGCCCGCCCCGGCATGGCTGAACAGCACCGCCTCGGAGGCGACCGCGAGTTTGTTGGTGACATCCGAGGTGGTGTTGATCCCCACCCCCGGCAGGTTCTGCAAATCCGGCACGACGCTGGGGGCGACCCAGGCGCTGCCGTCCCACAGGCGCAGGTCGATGCCCTGCGCGGCGCGCCAGCCGGGGCGCGGCGTGACGAACACCCAGCCGCCATTCGACCAGCCGGCCAGTTCGCCGCCATGCCCGGCCCAATCGCCCGAGGCCCCGGCCCCGAGCGCCCAGACATGGCCCTCGGTCGGGGACAGCGGCGGGGTGGTGGCGCCGAAGGCCTGAACCGACAGTTGCGCTGTCAGGTCCAGGATTTCGAGGGCGGCGTTGTGGGTGACGTGCTTCTGCGCCTGCGCGGCCTGCAGATAGGGAAGGGAAAGGTTGGCGGATGTCTCGCTCATCGGGGGGCCTCCTGATCAAGGCCCTGAATAGATTGACAAACTTTATGATCTGTGGAGCGTTCGTTTTGTCTAAAATTGCTTTGCAATCCGAAAGATCGCGCGCGCGGCGGCGCGACTCACGCCTCGTCGCGCGCCACCACGTCGACCGCCTGCCGGCTGCCCTGCTCGCCCGCCGTGCTGAGCGCGCCCAGAACCGGCGCCACGTCGCCGTAATCGCGCCCCGTCGCCACGGTGACGTAATCCTCGCCCGCGAGGCGGTCGTTGGTCGGGTCGATCTCGACCCAGCCGCCCTCCTCGCCGGTCCAGGCGCGCACCCAGGCGTGCATGGCATCCACGCCCTCCAGCCGTGGCTGGCCGGGCGGGGGCCGGGTGCGCAGGAAGCCCGACACATAGCCGGCCGGAATGCCGATCCCGCGCAGTCCGGCGATCATCACCTGCGCGAAATCCTGACAGACCCCGCGCCGCTGGGCAAAGGCCTGCGCCGGGGTGGTGTCGACCGAGGTCGCGGCGGCGTCAAAGCGCATCGCCGTGTGCAGGGCGCGGGCCAGCGCGACCACGGCCGCGCGCGCGCTGGGGGCGCCCAGCGTGGCGGCCCGGGCAAAGCCGGTGATCGGCGGCCAGGGCGCCACGCGCGGCGAGGCGCCCTGAAAATGCAGGGGCGAGTGGGGGCCAAGATCGCGCAGTTCCGCCAGTTGCGCGGCCAGCCCGGCCAGCGGCGGCGAGAGGTCCCGGACCGGTGCGGGCGCCTCGCGCTGCACGTCCAGGGTCAGGGTCAGGCTCAACTGGCGGATCGGGTGATGCCAGACCGCATGGGTCACCGCATTGCCGAAGAAATCCACCCCCTCGCGGCGTTCGTCCGGCGCCGGGTCGATCACCAGGTCCGCCGCCCGCAGGCGCTGCACGCCGGGCAGGTCGGGCGGCATCAGCCGCAGGATCGTGCGCGCCCTGTCGGCCGGGGCCGCGTAGTCGTAGGCGATGACCAGCCGGATGTCATAGAGCATTGCGCCTCACCGCAGATAGGCGGCGCCGACGAGGTCGGAGGCGCGTGACAGGGCCGACCGCAGTGTGTCCAGCCGGGCGGAATCGATCTGGTCGGGCGCCGCCACCGACATCTCGGCCACCAGCGGCACCAGAGCGCGCAGCAGGGCAGCCGGGCGGCCGTGGTCCAGCGCCTGCGGCAGCGCGGCGGCCTGATCGTGCAGCAGCTTCAACTGAAAGAGGATCGAACGCGGGTTGTCCGCATCGAGCGCCAGCAGGTCCACCACGGTATCGCGCGAGGTTTCCGCCAGATAGCGCCGCCGGTGGGTGAGCACGCTGTCCGCGACCTCGACCGCCAGATCCAGCGCGCCATCCGGCGCGGCGGGTGCGGCGAATTCCGCCAGCAGGGCCGCCAGCCCATCGGCGCGTTCGATGGCGCGCCCCATGGTCAGGAACCGCCAGCCCTGAAAGCGGTACATGTTGTCCTGCACCAGCCCGGAAAAGCCCGAGATCTTGCGCACCAGCACGCTCATCGCCCGGGCCGCGTCGTCGCCGGGCTGGGCCTCGGCCAGGGTCACGCGGGCGGTCTGGTCCAGATCGACCAGCGCGCGCCAGCCGTCGATGGAAAAACGGTCGCGCACCTTGGCGGCGCAGGCGCGCGCGGCGGCGATGCGGTCGACGATGCCTGTGGGCACGGGGCGCGAGGGGTCTATGCCATAGCCCTTCACAAAGCCGCGCAGCCGGCGCAGCAGGGGGTCGGCGGCATTGTCGGTCGAGGCCAGCCGCAGGTGATAGGCACGGATCAGCCGCACCGCATCCTCGGCCCGTTCGATATAGCGGCCCAGCCAATAGAGGTTGTCGGCGGCGCGGCTGGGCACAACGCCCGGGTCGGCGCGGCGAAAGGGCGTGCCGGGGACGGGCTGCAAGGAGACCTGCGGCACCGGTTTGTCGGCGACGATCCAGACATCCGCGACCGAGCCGCCGCGCTGCATGGCCAGCGCCGAGGCATCGCCCGCCCGCCCGATGCGCGCATAGCCCCCCGCCATGAACCGCCAGCCTGCGGGCGTGCGCGCGGCAAAGACCCGCACAGTCATCGGGCGGGGCAGGATGCGCCCCGAGGCCAGCGGAGCGCCCGGTTCTGTCACCCAGGCGGGGGTGGTGGACAGCGCCACCGCCTCTTGCGCGACCAGTGCCGGGCCCTGGGTGTCGATCCAGCCCGGCAGGCCGGTGCGCGGGACCTCGGCCCGCTGATCGACCGGCAGGTCGACGGCCTGTGCCGGCCCCAGCATCAGCCGCCCGGCATGGGCGCGCACATAGGCACGCTCGGCCTCGCCGCCGCACCACCAGGTGGCGATGTTGGGAAGTGCCAGCGCCTGGCCGGTCAGCACCTCGGCGATGCGGGGCAGAAAGGCCATCATGGCGCGCATCTCAAGCACGCCCGCGCCCAGCGCGTTGGCCATCCCCAGCCGCCCCTGCCGCACGGCCTCGACCAGGCCGGGCGTGCCGATCCGGCTGTCGGCGCGCAGTTCCAGCGGGTCGGCGAACCCGGCGTCGATGCGCCGCCAGAGCGCGCCAATCGGCTGCGGCCCCTCGATGGTGCGCACCTTGGCCTCGCCGTTCTCGACCAGCAGATCCTCGCCTTCGAGCAGCATCAGGCCCAGATAGCGGGCGATATAGGTGTGTTCATAATAGGTGTCGTTCGACGGCCCCGGGGTCAGGATGGCGGCGCGGCCATGGCGGCCCGGCGTCGCCTCGGCCAGCGATTCCAGCGCCGCGCGAAAGGCGGCAAAGAACCCGGCCAGCCGGTGGATATGCGCACGCGCCACCCGTTCGGGAAAGATGCGCCCGGTCGCCATGCGGTTTTCCAGCGCGAATCCGGCCCCCGAAGGCGCCTGCACCCGATCCCCCAGCACCAGCCACGACCCATCGGGCGAGCGCCCGATTTCAAACGCGATCTGGTGCAGGAAATGCCCCCCCACCGGCCGCACCCCGACCATGGGCCTGAGCCAGTGCGGGCTTTGTGCGATCAGGCTGGCGGGCAGATGCCCCTCGGCCACCAGCCGGCCGGGGCCGTAAAGATCGGCCACCACCCGTTCCAGCAGGTCCGCGCGCTGGGTCAGACCATCGCAGATGCCCGCCCATTCGCCTTCGTGCAGGATCACCGGCAGATGCGACAGCGGCCATTCGCGCTCGGCCAGGGGATCGCCGGCCACCTCGCCGGAATACTGGCGAAAGAACACGCCCGCATCGCGCAGATACTGGTTGCCGCGTTCGAAGCGGGCGGCGATCTCGGCGCGGTCCAGCCGGGCGAAGCGTTTGACGAACCCCTGCCAGATCGGGCGCATCCGGCCTTCGGAATCGTACAATTCATCCGCCACGCCGGGCAAGGGCGCGTAATCGGCGAACAAATCCGGTTTGGGGCTTGGCATCGGGGCCTTTCGGGCAGCTTACCCCAAACCAATCGGACGGCGCAGGTCCAAGGTCAACGGAAATTCCGGATGTGGCGCCTCGGGGGACGGGCGCCAGGCGCCCGAGCTATGGCCGTGCCCCTCGAACCGCGCGAGGCGCCGGGCCTCGGCCTCGTAGCCATTGACCGGGAAGGTGTCGTAATTGCGCCCTCCCGGATGCGCCACATGATAGGTGCAGCCGGCCAGCGCCCGGCCCGTCCAGTCGTCGTAGATGTCAAAGGTCAGGGGCGCGTCGATCGGCAGCGTCGGATGCAGCGCCATCGCCGGTTGCCAGGCCTTGAAGCGCACCCCGCCGACGCTGACGCCCGAAGTCTGGGTGCGCGCCAGCGGCACCGGGCGGCGGTTGGCCATGACGCGGTAGCGGTCCTGATGCAGCGTCGTCAGCTTGACCTGAAGGCGTTCAACGGACGAGTCGGTATAGCGCACCGTGCCGCCGATGGCGCCGGTTTCGCCCAGCACATGCCAGGGTTCCAGCGCCTGCCGGATTTCCAGATGCACGCCCTCGGCCTCGATCTGGCCGCAGAAGGGAAAGCGGAACTCGGCCTGCGCCTCGAACCAGACCGGGTCGAAGTCGAAGCCATGCGCGCGCAGGTCGGCCAGCAGGCTGAGCAGGTCTTCCCACAGGAAATGCGGCAGCATGAAGCGGTCATGCAGCACCGTGCCCCAGCGCACCGGGCGGCCCTGCACGGGCGCGGCCCAGCAGCGCGCGATGATGGCGCGGATCAGGAGTTGCTGGGCCAGCGACATGCGCGGATGGGGTGGCATCTCGAAGCCGCGGAATTCGACCAGACCCAGCCGACCGGTGGGGCCATCGGGGGAATAGAGCTTGTCGATGCAGATTTCGGCGCGATGGGTGTTGCCGGTGACATCGGTCAGCATGTTGCGCAGGAGCCGGTCCACCAGCCAGGGCGGCGGCAGGTTGCCGCCCTGCACCGGGTCGCCGATCTGCGCCAGCGCGATTTCCAGCTCGTAGAGGGTGTCGTGGCGCGCCTCGTCGATGCGGGGCGCCTGGCTGGTGGGGCCGATGAACAGGCCCGAGAAGAGGTAGGACAGGCACGGGTGCCGCTGCCAGAGCAGGATCAGCGATTTCAGCACATCCGGGCGGCGCAGGAAGGGGCTGTCGAGCGTCGTCGCCCCGCCCACCACCACATGGTTGCCGCCGCCGGTGCCGGTATGGCGGCCGTCGATCATGAACTTGTCGGCGCCAAGGCGGGACAGGCGCGCTTCCTCGTAAATCGCCTCGGTGGTGGCGACGCAATCGTCCCAGCTATGGGCGGGATGGATGTTGACCTCGATCACGCCCGGATCGGGCGCCACGCGGATCACGTTGAGGCGGCTGTCATGGGGCGGCGAATACCCTTCGATGTGAATGGGCAGGTTCAGGGCGCCGGCCGTTTCCTCGGCGGCGGCGAGGAGTTCGAGATAGTCTTCAAGGCTTTCGCAGGGCGGCATGAACAGGCAGAGCCGCCCGTCGCGCGGCTCGATGGCGATGGCGGTGCGCACGCCGCCGCCGGTCGGGTCCACGCCGTCGCCCAGATGCGCGTCCTGCGGCTGATAGCGCTGGCGCGGGGCCTCGGCGGCGCCGGCGCGGCTGGCCTGCACATGCTCGGGGCTGACGGGGGGCATCATCGCATCGCGCTCGGCGTCTTCCTCGGCGATCTTGCGCGCCTCGTCCATGATGGCGCGGCGGCGCGCCTCCAGCCGTTCGTGGAAATCCGGCAGCGGCCCCGCGGGCACCGTGGGATCGGCGGGGAACGCATAGGGATAT
>CALEZJ010000077.1 GCA_937927885.1 uncultured Paracoccaceae bacterium
GGGCTCGATCAGACCCACGATCAGCCCGCCCATCAGGGCGCCGGGCAGGCTGCCGAACCCGCCGATCACCGCAGCGGCAAAAGCCTTGATGCCGATGAATCCGCTGGAAATGTCGATCGTGCCCTTGGACGCATAGAGGATGCCCGCGACACAGGCCACCAGCCCCGCCAGCGCCCAGACCGCGCCCTGCACGCGCTTGACGGGGATGCCCATGTAATAGGCGGCCATCTGGTTCTGGCTGGCCGCCTGCATCGCCAGCCCCGGCTTTGTGCGCTGGAAGAACTGCCACAGCGCCAGCGTCAAGAGCAGCGTCACCACGATGACCGAAATGTCGACCAGCCCCAGCACCACGTCGCCCAGCCGCACATCGCCCAGCCTGAGCGGCGAGTGCAGGCTTTGCGGCTCGTGCCCCCAGATCAGCCCGGCGACGAACCGGATCACGAAACCCAGCGCGATGGTCAGGATGACGATGGCGGTCTGACTCTGTCCGAACATGTGGCGCAGGATGGTCAGGTCCAGCAGATACCCCAGCGCCGCCATGATCAGCAGGGCCACCGGAACCGCCAGCCAGAAGTTCATCCCCATGTACTGCGGATTGACGAGGCCGATCATCACGAAGGCCCCCAGCATCATGAAGTCGCCCTGCGCGAAATTCACCGCCTCGGTCGCCTTGTAGATCAGCACGAATCCCAGCGCGACAAGGCCGTAAACGCAGCCGTTCGCCAACCCGCTGAGCAGCAGTTGCAAGACTTCCATGAAGGCCCTCCCAGACCGCACCCGACCCGCCCGGCGTTGTTTGCCGGTGCCTGGGTTCGTCGGGTGCTGTTGCCAGAATTGCGGGTGCAGCCCGTGTTTTCAACACTTTTCGACTCGGCGCCCGGAAAGTCGACGTTACGGCAACCCCACGCCTGGCAGCGCCGCAAGCGGGGCAAGTTGGCGCCGGTTTCGGCTTTTTGTTGCCCGAGAAGAAACAAAACTCTTCTTCTGCGTGCATTGCGGCGTTAGCGTGATCGCGCGACTGGAATCCCGGGTTGCTGCCAATCACTCCGGGCCAACGCCATCCACAGCGACTGAATACCATTGGGGGACACTATGCCAACAATTCCTGCGACCAAGATCAACCCTGAATTGCTTGGGCTGTTTCAGGATTCAACCCTTGGACTCTATCTCGACCCGCTCGATGCGGCGGTCTTCGCCAAGGGCGAGGTCCGGCACCTGGCGCCCGGAGCGACGCTGGAGCCGCGGGGAGTGCGTCCCTGGCATGTGCTTCTGGATGGGCGTCTGGCCGGGCCGCGCGACTGGTATGGCCCTGGCAATCATTTCGCCCTGCCCGATCAGCCGCTGCAGGCGATGGACATGCCCGCCCGGGTCTGGGTGCTGGACGCCGGCGCCGACGACTGGATGTCCGGCCAGAACCAGACCCTGCGCGCGGGCTTTGCCAAGGCGCTGATCGCCGCCGCCCGGGCCGAGGCGCAGGCCACCCCGCCCGCCGACCTGCCCGATCCGCGCGCTCTGTGCGACGTGACGCACCCGGAAATCCGCCGTGCCGCCGCCCGGCTGCGCCGCGCCTCGCCCGCCTCGACCGCCGAGGCCGTGCTGAAATTCGTGCACGCGATGCCTTACCGCTTTGGCGCCTGGCAGGAACGCGCCTCGGACACGCTGGTGCGCGGCGTCGGGATGTGCACGACAAAGACCAACCTTCAGGTCGCGCTGCTGCGCGCCGCCGGGTTGCAGGCCGGGTTCGTGGAAACGCCGATGTCGACCTCGGTGCTGGGCAAGCTGATGCCCACCGGCTGGCTGGCGCTGCAACGTCCGACGGTCAAGCATTACTTTGCCGCGGTCAATCTGGGCGGCGTGTGGCACGGCTGCGATTCGTCCTATGACTATGCCAGTTACCGGATCTTCCTGGAAATGTTCCCTTGGATGGCCCACCGCGAGGAACCGGTGCTGACCGAAGGCGCGCCCTATATCCCGGCGCTGGAAATCCAGCACAAGGACCTTTTTGACCTCCAGGTGATGGAGTCCATCGTCGACGAGATGGGCAAGAAGAGCCGCTTTCTGCCCCGCCATTTCGAGGCGCTGAACACCAGGGTCGACCGCGCGCGCGGGGCGCATCTGCAATGGGGCCGCGGCATTCCCGCAACCGAGGCCGAGGTTCGGGCATGAGCCTTTACGACTGGGACTTTTCGGCACCCACCCCCTCGGGGATGGGTGACCATGACGTGCCGCGCGCCTCGGATCGGCTGGCGGGGCGGCGCATTGCCCTGCTGGTCACCGGCGGCATCGCAGCGATGAAGGCGCCGGAGGTGGCGCGCGGGCTGCGCCGTCACGGGGCCAGCGTCGTGGCCTTTGCCAGCGAGGACGCGCTGCGCTACGTCGCGCGCGAGGCGCTGGAATGGGCCACCCTGGGGCCCGTCGTCAGCGCGCTGACCTGGAAAGCCGAACACCTCAGCGATTCGGCGCCCTTTGACGCTTATCTGGTCGCCCCCGCCACCCATTCCACCATCGCCAAGATGGCGCACGGGATTGGCGACACGGTGGTGACCTCGGCCCTGATCTCGGCCCTCGGGCGGATGGAACAGGGGCGCACCCGGGTGCTGGTGGCGCCGACGATGCACGGCACGATGCACAACGCCCAACTGGTGGACAACGCGCGCAGGCTGGCGGCGCAGGGCGTGCGGTTCGTCACCCCGCGCGATGCCTACGGCAAGCACAACCTGCCGGATACCGAGACCCTGTGCATCGCCGTCGGGCGGGCTTTGACGGAGTCGCCCCTGAGGGGCCGCAAGATCATGGTCACCGCCGGCCCCACCCCCGTTCCCATCGACGGCGTGCGGCGGATCGTCAACCGTTTCCGCGGCCGTCTGGGCGCGCAGGTCGCCGAGGAACTGATCTGGCGCGGCGCCGAGGCCGAGCTGATCCTGGGCGACGGCGCCTGGCGGCCAAAGGCGCCGATCCCGGTGACGGTGACGCGCACCTATGACGAATACCGCGATACCGTGCTGGACCGCGTGCGCGCGGGCATCTGGGCGGGGGTCTATTCCGCCGGGGTGGCGGATTACCGGCCCAGACAGGCGGTGCAGGGCAAGATCGCCTCGGGGCAGGCGTCCTTGATGCTGGACCTGGAGCCGACCGAGAAGGTCATCGACCTGGCGATGGAGGCCGATCCGCGCGCGCATACGGTGGCGTTCAAGTATCTGGAGGGGGTCAGCGAGGAAGAACTGATCCGCGTTGCGTCGAAACGCCTGGACCGCGCGGGGGTGGTGGTGGCCACAAGGGGCGAGGACACCCGCGGCACCGACCAGCGGGCGTTGATGGTTCGGCGGGACGGGGTGACCCCGGTCGAGAACAAACGCGCGATAGCGGCGGCGATTGCGGGGTATCTGGAGGGGTTGGGGTGAGGGGGGGCGATAAGGGTGGCAACGTGACGGGCAAACCTGAAAATATCTTCAATTTCTTCATTTTCTTTGAGAATGGTGTTGCTCGAACGATCGGAGTTAAGCTTCACAACCGCGAGGGAACTGACGCTGAGAAGTACTGTTTCCTCAGTTCGCAGGTTGCTGAAGATATAGCCGAAGCGCGCCGAATTGAACTCTCTCAAGCTTTCACGCCGATAGAATGGCGTGCAAGGCTGCGCATAGATGGGGGAGAACCTTTGCTGAGAAGCATATTGCATGAGTTAAATATTCGCAGTGAGAACTTTCTTTATTGCCTTACTCCAGTTTTAGATGGAACTCCTTTCTGGGAACAAAGAATTGGGCTAGGTCCATTTCGAGGCCGTGACGTGACTGATTTCGGCAGGGAGGGGCAGATGGAAGATTATCTAGTCGGGTACATAGATGAAGAACACTTCCGGCTAGGTGAGCTAATAAACGATGACTATTTTCACGCGATCCGAGTTCTCTTTCAAAATGAGCTTTACGTTTCGGCATCCAAGTTGTTGATGTGCTGTATTGACACGATTGCGTTCATAGAATTTGGTGATACCCGTGGAAATTTCACCAAGTGGCTCGACAGGTACTGCGAGCTAACCACTCTCAAAATATCAGCAGATGAGCTTTGGGAGTATAGAAACTCTGTACTTCATATGACTAGCTTGGATTCCAAAAAAGTTCTTTCTGGCAAAGTAGCACGGATAGCACCATATGTTGCCAAGCGCGGTAGCGAACCGCCACAACACGCTGATCGCATCAAGCCATTCAATTTACTGGAATTGATTGATGCTGTGGCCAAGGGAATTTCTCGTTGGGGCGAAACCTACAATAATTCCCCAGAGAAGATGGTCGAGTTCATTGCTCGCTATGATACCACGATATCTGATGCGCGGATGTCGAAAATCACTCGCTCAACAACCAAAGAACTATAACGAAAGTTTAGAGTAATCGTCAGAGACGGTCTTTCCTGCCCCCCCCTCAAATCATCCGGATCACATCCTTCTCCACCGCCAGCACATACCCCTGTCTTGCGATGTTCCGCACCAGAAGTTCACTCACGATCTGGTTCCCCAGTGAATCCCGCAGCCGTTTGATCCGCGTGGCGCCGGCGGCTTCTTCGCAATCGCTCTCGCGCCGTCCGGTGATGACCGATTCCAGCAT
>CALEZJ010000078.1 GCA_937927885.1 uncultured Paracoccaceae bacterium
GCTGCCGCAACTGGCCGAAAGCGGATACCTCAAGGCGCTGGCGTTCCGGCTTGATTGAAGCATGTCGCGCAAAAGTGGGAACCGGTTTTGCGTAGCAGACATGCGACCAAGGGACTCGGGGGGAGGGTCGTGTGAATGCGAATGAGCGCGACCCGAACCCGGGTTTTTCTGGACACCTGCGTGCTTTACCCGCCGATCCTGCGGCGGTTCCTGCTGACGCTGGCGGATGGCGGGGCGTTCGAGCCCTTGTGGTCCGACGGGGTGGCGGCGGAATGGCTGCACGTCACCGCGCGGCGTGGCGAGGACGGGGCCGCGCAGGCGCTGGCCCGGATGGCGGCGCGCTGGCCTGCGGGCAGCGTGGGGCCGGGCGAGCCGGAGCTGCTCGATCTGCCCGATGCCGCCGACCGCCATGTGCTGGCGGCGGCGCTGGCGGGCGGGGCCGAGGTGCTGCTGACCCTGAACCTGCGCGATTTTCCGCGTCGCGCGCTGGCCCATCACGGGCTGAGGGCGATGACGCCGGACGATTTCGCCATGGACCTGTGGCTGGCCGACCGCGCCCCGGTCGAGGCCGCGGTGGCGCTGGTCTGGCCGGGCCTTTCGGGGCGTGCCCTGCGCGCCGCGCTGCGCAAGGGCGGACTGATGCGGCTGGGCCGCGCGCTGGAGGGTGGCTAGCCTTCCATGAACGCCCGGACGGCGGATTCGGTCGGTGCGATGGCCGTGGCGAGCCGGGTTCCCGTGCGCAAATCCGTCAGCAGGGTGGCCACCTTGTCCTCGATGAAGCCGTCCGTGTCGTTGAAGACCAGCGGCTCGGCCGTCTCGGGCGCGCCGCGCGCCACCCGCCGCGCCGCCTCGTAGAGCGCGGCACCGCGGCGCGACAGCAGGGGGCGCGGGTCATGCCCCGCGCCCATCGCGGCCGAACGCAATTCCACCGCCTGCACGGCAAAGACCAGCGCGGCGGCGAGGAAATGCTCGCTCGCCTCGACGGACTCGCGCGCGAGGTTGGCGGCGTTCATCGCCTGGCTGTTGATGTTCTGGTTGAATTGCTCGGCGTGGCTTGGATAGAGATCCGCCATCGAGCGGCCATAGAACTGCACCAGCGGCGCCAGCGAATTGCAGGTCAGTTGCAGCGATTTCAGCCCCATGTTCAGCCCGTGGGCGGGGTTGCCCACCAGCGAGGGCGGCAGGCCGTTGTTGAACTCGGGCGTCACCAGCATGGCGATCTGCACGTCCAGATGTTTCAGCAGCATGGCCAGTTGCGCGCGCAGCGTGTCGCAGGCGACGGCGGTGTATTGCGCGAGGAAATTGCCGGTGTGGTAGACCTCGCCGGTGTCGGGGTCGATCAGCGGGTTGTCGTTGGCGCTGTTGGCCTCGGTGGTGATCTGGCGCGCGGCGAGGGCCAGCATGTCGGCGATGGGGCCGGTGTATTGCGGCAGGCAGCGCAGCGAATAGCGGTCCTGGATCAGCTTGCCCTGCCGGTGCCCGCGCGCCCCGGCGGCCTCGCTGCGGATCAGCGACGAACCCTCGATCAGGTCGCGAAAGAGCGCGGCGACAAAGACCTGCCCGGGATGGGGTTTCACCGCCTGGATGGTCGCGTGAAACGACTGGTTGGTGGCCAGAAGCGCCTCGGCCAGAAGGCCCTGCACCGCCATCGCCAGCGCGAAAACCCGGCCCGTGCGCGCCATCGCATTGGCGGCAACCCCGGTCGAGGCCGTGGTGCCGTTGTTCAGCGCCAGCCCCTCTTTCGGGCGCAGCACCAGCGGCGCCAGCCCCAGCCGCGCCAGCGCGGTATGGCAGTCGAGCACCTCGTCGCCCCAATCGACCAGAAAGGCCGGATCGAGGCCGATCACGCTGGCGCCGATGTAGGACAGGGGCACCAGATCACCCGAGGCGCCGATGGAGCCGCGCTGAAACGCATGCGGCGTGACCCCGGCGTTCAGAAAGGTCACATAGCGCTGGATCAGTTCCAGCCGCACGCCGGAATAGCCCTTCATCAGGCTGTTGGCGCGCAATAGCATGGCGGCGCGCACATCCTCGGGCGGGAGGCGGGGGCCGGTGGCGGTCTTGTGGTGCCAGAGCGCGATCTGCTGGAGTTCCACCATCCGTTCGACCGGCACCGACTGATCCGCCATGCCGCCGTAAAGCGTGGTCACGCCGTAGACCTGTTCGCCCGCGGCCACCGCGGCCTCGATGCGTCCTTGCGAGGCGTTGACGCGCCCCAGAACGGCCGCGTCGTCCGAGAGCCGGACCGCCGCGCCCCGGGCCACGGCTGCAATGCTGGCAAGGTCCAGCCCCGCGCCGGAAATGGTGATCATGATGTCCTCCCGACCTGTTCGGGGTCAGGCTAAGGGCGGGCGGGGGTCTGCGTCCATGGGTCTGATCCGGGGAAACGCCGGATGCGGGCAGGAATTGCGCCCCGGCGGGCGGATGCCCCGGGGCGGATCGGAAACCGCGCGGTCGGGATTGCGTCAGGAATGTTCGTTGAAGAACCCGTGGATCGCCCGCGCCATCGATTCCGAGATCCCCGGCACCGCCATCAGGTCGCTGAGCCCGGCGCGCGTCACCGCCTTGGCCGAGCCGAAATGCGCGAGCAGCGCCCGCTTGCGCGCCGCCCCTACCCCGGGGATTTCATCGAGAGGTGTTGCCGCGCTGGCCTTGGCGCGCGCCGCGCGGTGGGTGCCGATGGCAAAGCGGTGCGCCTCGTCGCGCAGGCGCTGGATGAAATAGAGGACCGGGTCATTGTGCCTGAGCGCGAAGGGCGGGCGGCCCGGACGGTGGAATTCCTCGCGCCCCAGATCGCGGTCCACCCCCTTGGCGACGCCGATGAAGGGGATGTCGTCCAGCCCCAGTTCGGCCAGCGTCTGCGCCACCGCCGACACCTGCCCGGCGCCGCCGTCGATCAGCAGAAGGTCGGGCCAGGCGGCGGTCTGGCGGGCGGGGTCCTCTTTCAGGAGCTTGTCGAAGCGGCGGGCCAGCACCTCGCGCATCATGCCGAAATCGTCGCCCGGGGTCGCCGCATCGCCCTTGATCGAGAATTTGCGATACTGGTTCTTCACGAAGCCCTCGGAGCCCGCCACCACCATGGCGCCGACGGCATGGGCGCCCTGGATATGGCTGTTGTCATAGATTTCAATGCGTTCGGGCGGTTCGTCCAGGTCCAGCGCCTCGGCCAGACCGGCCAGAAGCCGGGCCTGCGTGGCGGATTCCGACATCTTGCGCGCCAGGGATTCGCGCGCGTTGCGGGCGGCGTTTTCCACCAGTTCGGCCTTTTCCCCGCGCTGGGGCACCAGAAGGGCCACATTGCGCCCGGCGCGCGCGCTGAGAAGCTCGTGGATGAGGTCCTCGTTTTCCACCGGATGCGAGAGCAAGATCTGCCGCGGCGGGGGCTTGTCGTCGTAGAATTGCGCGAGGAAGGCCTCGAGGATCTCGCCCTCGTCGGCGCCCGAGCCGGTGCGGGGATAGAAATCGCGGTTGCCCCAGCTTTGATGCGCGCGGATGAAGAAGACCTGCACGCAGGCCTGCCCCTTTTCCAGATGCAGCGCCACCACATCGGCCTCGTCGACGCCCTTGGGGTTGATGCCCTGCGATTGTTGCACGGCGGTCAGCGCGCGGATGCGGTCGCGCAGGCCGGCGGCGCGTTCGAATTCCATCGCCTCGGACGCCGCCTGCATCTGCGCGGCCAGATCGGCCTGGATATGGCTGGTCTTGCCGGACAGGAAACGTTCGGCATCCGCGATCAGCGCCGCGTAATCCTCGGGCGTGACCAGCCCGACGCAGGGACCGGCGCAGCGCTTGATCTGGTACAGCAGGCAGGGGCGGGTGCGGTTGTGGAACACCGGATCGGCGCAGGAGCGCAGCAGGAACACCTTCTGCAACTGGTTCAGCGTGCGGTTGACCGCGCTGCCACTGGCGAAAGGTCCGAAATAGCTGCCCTTTTCCGACCGCTTGCCGCGGTGCTTCTTGATCTGCGGCCAGGCATGGGTCTTGGAGATCAGGATGTTCGGAAAGCTTTTGTCATCGCGCAAGAGCACGTTGTAGACCGGCTTCAACTGCTTGATCAGGTTCTGTTCGAGCAGCAGCGCCTCGGTCTCGGTGCGCGTGGTCAGGAACATCATCGCGCGGGTTTCATGGATCATCCGGGCGATGCGCGCCGAATGGCCCGAGGGGCGGGCATAATTCGACACCCGGGCGCGAAGATTGCGCGCCTTGCCGACATAGAGCACCCGGTTTTCCGCATCGAGCATCCGGTAGACCCCGGGCGAGCCATCGAGCAGGCGCACATAATCGGCGATGAGCGCATGGCCGGTCAGCGTGGGTTGCGCATCGGTCGGGGCTTCGGGCGGGGGCGTGTCGGTCATGCGGCGGGGCGGGTGATTCTGGTGCGGCCCTGCACCTTAGCGCGGGCGAGTTCAAGGGCAAAGGTTTCCACGGAATCTGTGGATAAGTCTGTGGAGAGGCCTGTGAGATCGACGGATTTCCCTTGATTCAGGCCCCTTTCCTTGAGCTGCCTAAATTTTAGGCAACACTTCAAGGCATTGAAATTCAACGCTTTAATTTTGGAAATCTGCAAGGCCCTGAATTTCCACGGGATTTCATAACACGTTTGTGACATCCCCTGCCGCGGTGGACAAATTGCCGCTGCGGCAGGGGTTCGGGCTATTCCAGACCCAGGATGTCGGGGGTCTTCCAGCCCAGATGCTGGCCGCCGTCAATGCACAAGAGCTGTCCGGTCACCGCCGGCGCGTCGAGGAAATACCCCAGTGCGGCGGTGATGTCCGCCTCGTTGGCGCCGCGTCCCAGCACCGTCGCCGCGCGCTGGCGGGCGAAGTGATCGGCCGACTGGCGCCCGCCCTGCAGCGTGGGGCCGGGGCCGATGGCGTTGACGCGGATATCGGGCGCCAGCGCCTGCGCGGCGGTGCGGGTCAGCGCCCAGAGGCCCATCTTGGCGAGGGTATAGGTCATGAATTCGGGTGTCAGTTTCAGCACGCGCTGGTCGATCATGTTGACGATCAGCGACTGCGCGACGGGCTCGCCCGCCGCATCGCGTGCGCCGCTGGGCGCCTGCGCGGCAAAGGCCTGGGTCAGCACGAAAGGCGCGCGCAGGTTCGATCCGATGTGCCGGTTCCAGCTGTCCAGTGTCGCGGAGTGGATCGTATCGTATTCAAAGATCGAGGCATTGTTGACCAGCACGGTGAGCGGGCCGCCCAGTCGCTTGGACGCGGCGGGGACGAGGGCGGCCATCGCCCCCTCGTCCAGCAGGTCGCCGGGCAGGGTCACCGCCGAGACACCCAGCGCGCGGGCCTCGGCGGCGGTGGATTCGGCGGCGTCGCGGCTGGCGGCGTAGTGCAGCGCCACGTCAAAGCCCCGTCCGGCCAGATAGAGCGCCATCGCCCGACCCAGCCTTTTGCCGGCGCCGGTGATCAGCGCCCGGCGCGGTGCGGGCGAAGGTGCGGGCGCGGCCATCAGAACAGCGACCACAGATAGAGGCCGTAGCCCGCGATCAGCGCCACCCCCGACATCCGCCCGATCGGGCGGCCGGCAAAGATCCAGAGCGCCAGCACCGCCGAGGTGCCCAGCATGACCCACAGGTCCAGCCGCAGCATCTGTTCGGGCAGCGGCATCGGCCCGATCAGCGCCGCCACGCCCATGATCCCCAGAAGGTTGAAGATGTTCGAGCCCAGCACGTTGCCCATGACCACCCCGGCCTCGCGGCGCAGCGCGGCGGCGATCGAGGTTGCGAGTTCGGGCAGCGAGGTGCCGACCGCGACCAGCGTGAGGCCGATCACCGCCTCGCTGACCCCCAGATCACGGGCGATGCTGACCGACCCCGTCACCAGCAGATGCGCGCCGATCGGCAGGCCGATCAGGCCGCCGACCAGCAGCGCGGCGATCTTCCAGCCGGCAATGCCTTCCTCGACGCCTTCGAGATCGTCCTCGGCGGCGCCGTTCCGGTGCGCCACCGCCCGGGCATAGCTGATCCCCAACATCCCGGCGAGGCCGGCCAGCAGCACGAGGCCGTGCCACCAGGTCAGCGGCCCGGCAAAGGCCAGCGCGATGAACAGAAGCGAGGCGCCCATCATCATGACCCAGTCCCCCGCCAGCGCCCGCGTCACCGGAATCGCGGCGATCAGCGCCGGAATACCCAGCACCAGGAGGATGTTCGCCGTGTTCGACCCGATCACATTGCCCAGCGCCAGCGCCGGTGCCCCGGCCAGTACCGCCTGCACCGACACCAGCAGTTCGGGCGCCGAGGTGCCGAAGGCGACCACGGTCAGGCCCACGATCAGCGCCGGGATCCCCAGCCTGAGCGCAAGGTTGACCGCGCCGCGCACCAGCGCGTCCCCGGCAAGGACCAGGAGGACGAGCCCCCCGACTATCATCCCAAGATCAAGCACCATCAGTGGATTCCGCAATCGGGGCGCGCGCAGGGCGCCGGGGGGTTCGAGGCATGGATGCGTCCGCAGGTCGGGCATCGCAATCGGTCGAGCGCGGGCGTATCCCGCCGTTTGGGGCGCAGGACCTTTTGCACCATGCCAAGGATCAGCATGGCCAGGAGGAACAGCAGGATGACCCGGATCAGCATGTCAAAGCCCCAGCCGGGCCCAGAGCGCGGCCTCGTCGGCGCTTGCCAGCGCCTCGGCTGCGGCGTCGCGCGCGATCTGCGCCAGACCCAGCCGTTGCGCCATCGACCGGCGCTGGCCAAAGACGCGCAGGCGCACCTTGTCGCCGTAGCGTGCTTTCAGCACCGGCACCGGATGGCCGATGCCATCGGCCAGCCCCAGCCGCACGGCCTCGGCCCCCAGCCAGAAGCGGCCGTCGAAGAGGTCGGTGTCGGTGCTCAGCCGGTCGCCGCGCCGGGCCTTCACATGGTCGATGAACACCTGATGCATCTGGCCCAGCAGGGTCTCCAGCCGGGCGATATCCTCGGGGTTTTCCGGGCGGAACGGGTCGAGCTGGCTTTTCGAGCGCCCTGCCGTATGCACGCGCCGTTCCACCCCCAGCCTGCCGATCGCCTCGTGCAGGCCGAAGCTGGCAGAGATCACCCCGATCGAGCCGAGGATCGAGGCGGCGTCGCAGTGGATGTCATCCGCCGCCGAGGCGATCCAGTAGCCGCCCGAGGCCGCCGCATCCTCGACAAAGGCGTGGACGGGGGTTTCGGTTTCCTCGGCGAGCCTGCGGATGCGCGCGCCGATCAGCGCCGATTGCACCGGCGAGCCGCCCGGAGAGTTGACGATCAGCGCGACGGCGGCCGGACGGCCCGCCCGGAAGGCGCGTTCCAGCAGCGGGGCAAGGGCGACGTCGGACAGCGGGCTCGCGCGGCCGGAACCGATGGCACCGGTCAGGCGCAACACGTTGACGCGCGGAGCGCGGCGCAGGAAGCGGGCCAGGAAGGGGGCGGGAGAGGTCATGCCTGCCGATGTAGGATGGCGGCGGCGCGGCAACAACCCCGCAGGGGCAGTGCTGCGAAATTTCCCGTCAGTCGTCCTTGGGCATCGCGGCGCGCAGGGTGGCGATCAAGTGCCAGACCGCATCGGCATCCGGGATGTGAAGGAAACCGAAGCTCTGCCTACTGGTGCGCACGCGGTGATGGCTGCGCGATTGCGGCGAGGTGCCTCTGCCGCGGGTCACATGCACCTCTTGCCTGAGCCAGATCGTGCCCGGTTCCCCGTCGACCCGTTGCAGCAGGTTCATCTCGTCGAGGCCGATGCGCTTGAGCCTGCGCTTGCCGAAGGTTTGCGTGGCCAGATAGGCCGCCCGGTCGGTCAGCGTGTACCAGGTGCGCCGAAGTTGCCAGGCTTCGACGAAGATTCGCCCGATGACCATATAGGCGCCGACGCCAATGAACAGCGCGGCGAAAGTCTCGAACACGATCAGCCCCTCGGTGCCGCCGGTCCTGCGACCGCTCATCCAGGAGACGGCTTGCAGCCAGCCCCAGGCAAAGCCCGCAAGAACGAGGCCGAACAGCGACTGGAACCCGAACAGGTCGCGCCACATCACCCGGCCGTCCGGGCGGTCCTGCCACAGGATCGTCTCGCCGGGGGCCAGGATACCCGCCCAGCCTGTCGGTACGGTCATCGGAGTTTCCTTTTTCGGCGAGGCGAGGGGTAGGGTGGGGTTCAACCCCACCCTACCGG